>JACIWB010000023.1 GCA_014361245.1 Thermoplasmatales archaeon
AAGTGCAGAATGAGATAAAAAACCCAAAGAGTAGTGAAATAAACCCTTATTATCGCAGTAAATATGCTCCATTACCTGATATTTTGAACTTGGTGAGGCCGCTTCTTAATAAACATGGTCTTGTCATCTACCAAGATGTAGGTTCAACAAGAGACGGGGCAATTTGTGTGAGAACCCACCTCATTCATGAAAGTGGGGAATCATTAACCACAAGTCCATTATACATGAAACCGGAAGCTAAAGGAAACAAAGGTTCTACACCCCAAGCCATGGGATCCGCAATAACCTACGCAAGGAGATACCAAATTTTAGCGCTCCTTGGAATCGCAAGCGAAGACGACGATGCCAACCTCGCATCACGGCCACGACCAACAACAACTCCAAGGCCTACCAGGTGACCAAGGATGGTTATCAAAACTTTCAGGGATATTGTGGACAGGCAGAAAAGCGTGGAAAAGTTAGAGGAGATGAAGAAGTACATTGAAAAGAGGATCCAGGAATTGCAGGAGCAAATAGAAAAGGAAAAGGAGCAATTTCCAGGGTCTGTGAAAGGCCGGGAAGTGCTAAAGATTAGGCCGGCGGGGAAAGTCACTTACCAGCTGGAAAAGGTGAGTTGTGGAAAACCCAACTGTGAAAAATGCCCACACGGCCCATACTGGTACGGATATAAGAGAGTAAACGGCAAACTTGTAAGTTTCTATGTTGGTAAAGAACTCCCCAAAGAGGAAACAAAATAAGGGGTTGGTCGGATTCGTTTTTTCATTTTTGTCTTATGTAACGGTGTAGATGTTAGGTGTTACATAAGAAACCACGAAACCCCCTACCCAGACCCCACCCTGAATGCCCAGTCTCTGTACACAATAAAACATCAAATTATTAAATCCTCTTTTTCCTATTTTTATCTCGGCCCTTGGAAAATGTGTTATGCCAGGTTCCTTTAAGATCCATATTTATGTAGTTCATGAAATTCAAAAGAACCTCAATTATTCTTTTTCTATCTTTGGGGGTATCCTTTTTCCTTTGAGGAATCTCCAAACGATTAACAAGATTATTAATACTATAAGCCATCCAGGTATCACTATAACTTGGTTGGTGGCTTCCAGTGGTTTTTGTGGATTATATCTTCCATATTCTATCTTTGCATTTACACTATATACTCCAAGATCCCATAGCTTAGGCCGCCACGTGACGACATCATTATATTCATCTCCGGGATAAACTCCGCCGGTGGAGTTGACTCTGGTATCAGTGAGCCATCCATTTAATGTTATTGTCCCTGTGAAGTTTTGATAAGTGTTACCAGTATTTTTAAGTGTGTATCTAAATTCTCCAGGTAGTGGGGTTATGATGATGAAGGGGGTTTTGAAGTTTTCGAGTTTGAGAGATTCTTTGATGGGCCCTGGCAATCCTATAACGATAGGGACTATGACTTCTGTACCTTGCATTATAATAAATTGTGTTCCGCCGCCTTTAGATTGTGGTGTTACCTTTGGCGTTGCCTTTATAACCAAAGCACCCACCGCATCCTTGTAATCATAATTTGGGGGCACGTTAACTTCGAAATGGATATCCTTATGTTCTTTTGGTTTTAGGATGAATTGTGTTTCTTTGACTTTTATCCAATTGGCTGCACCCCCATCAAGAAGTAGAAGATGGATCTTGTCCTTTAAGATCCTTTTTTTGTCAATGGTAACATCTATTGTTTCGTTCCCAAAGTTTTCAACTGTAATCTTCCCAGAAAAATGCGTGGTATTTTTTATTTCGAAACGTGTTGGTGAAACAAGCAAATTCACAGCGGAAATAGAAGGCAACAAAAACAATAATATCAAAGTTACAACTGTTGCTTTTTTCATTGTACTTTCACCCCAAAAAAAGATAATAAGAAAGGGGAAATTTAAATTTTATGGTGTTGTTGGTGCTGTTCCACCTTCTTGGACAGCTGCATGGAATATTGTTGTTGTATAAAGTCCTGGTGGTGTTGCAAATGGTACAGTCAGGAAAAGGTCAACAGGCGCCGTAAGGTGTTGGTACTGTGATGGTGGACCCCAACCACTTAACACTTTCACGTAACTTGTTGTAAATGATGCCTTCGCGACATTTTGGCCGTAATCTGCATACTTAAGAAGATCTAATGATATACTATTAGATTCGCTTTGTAAGTCACCTGCAGCTCTTACATAGAGGTCTATGGGCACGTTGGAATATGTGTGGACTTGTTCATGAGTGTCTCCGCCTTCCCATTTTTTCTCAATATTATCTGCGAGTAAATTGCCTAGATCTATTGTGCCATTTTCTTGGCCATTCCATGTAGCTGTGATTGCAATTGTCTCAGTAACATTGGCTTGTAAAGGTTGTGTGGCTGATGATGATACTTCTGCAGTTACTGGTTGTTCATAAGTCATCCCAACAATGCACATCATTATTGCACCTAGTAATAATAATGGTGCAAAAGCCCTCATTTAAATCAACTCCCCCAAAAAATTGCTTTTCCTCACATAATAAAAAAAATTATTGTGAAAATTGTCACAATATTATAAAGTTTTCAATTCCCAAAAACAAAGGGTTATTCTCCTTATGAGCATTTCTATAGCGAAATAAACCCGCCAAAACGAACCAATCCCAAACAAACCATTAACCCCCCACAAGCACACTAAGGCCCGCCTTACCCGCCTGCCCAACCCTATGGATTAGCCGCGCCCTCGCTAGCGCTCGGCCACCCGAAAAAAATAATAGGTATGGGAATATGGGCATCATGAAGTGGGTTTAAAAAATTGTCTAAAAAGCTTATCAAGCAAAAAGGTGAAGGATGTCGCTTTTTATGATTTCAGCATGGCAAGCTTTTGGGTAACACCAGCAATATAAATGTATTTCTTTTATTTTTTCTTTTTCGGATACTTTTTTAATGTTTTTTATTGTCTGCCAATATTTCTTGTTTATAATTTTCCATGCATTGTATTTTTCTATTACGGATTCTCTTTCTTTTTCATTTTTCATAGGAAATGGGTTCCCTAAGACTTTGTTTTTTCTATCTACTCGCAGGTGAAGAACTCCATCTTTTATGAAAAGGATTCCTGAGGTTGGAAATATTGTGTTTCACAGATTTTTAATTTTAATTATCATGTGTAGTTCCCCCTAGAGGGAAAAAAGATATTATAGGGAGGGTATGATATGTTAAGTGTGAGGGGATTTCAGGTTTCACACCATTTTTTAAGTGTAAAAGTTTTCAACCTCTTATTGGAAATCCCCTTACCTCTACATTCTTTATTCAGTTTCTTCTTCGAGTTTTTTCAAGGCGATAGCCCTTTTTAGGGCCTCTTTTTTTCTGATGATCATGTTTTTTATCACGTTTTTTACTGCTGTGGTTTTCACCTTTTCTAAATCTTGTTCGAGTTCTCTTATTTCTTTTTTTAATCTTTCTATTTTATCCATATTCGGCACCTCCCCTTATACCTATAGGGGTATAACGGTATACACTACTATATGCTGTATCGTATATATAAATGTTAGTTTAGGGTTACCCTGGGGGTTTTCGCTTTTTGAATGCGTGACCTTTGCTCCGTTCCGGTCTCGCTGGGATGCGCCTTCGCTTGCGCTTCGGCGAAAAAAACAACAGTAAATGAAAAGGGGGAGTTCATGTGAAACACGGGCAGCTTTCTATGTCTTTCATTTTTTGTTGTAGGGTGGCGGGGGTTGTGAGTTGGGTTTTCGGTGTCTTATGTAACGCATTGTGGATGTATATTAGTTACATAAGATTTTTTTGATGAGTAAGGACTGCGCCTTCTTCCAATTTTGTTATTTGTGATTTGGAATGTGGAAACCGAAAAGTTTATATATAGGGTACTATATACTATATAGTAGTGGGGTAGTGGTATAGTACTACTATCCCATAAAGCGGAGGTGACGCAAAATGAGAATATCCGAAATGAAAAAAATACTAAAACAAAACGCAAAGAAAGACTACCGCCTCATTGCGGCGATAGAAGAACTCGAAAGAATAGAAAAAAGAATAAAAGATCTAAGAAACGTACTCAACGAAAAAGACATAACAAAAAACCCCTACTACGTAATAGGGACTGTGGAAGCAATATCAAGGGGGTTCGACTTATGAACTCCCCCCAAAAAACTTCTTCAAGGAATGAAGAAATGGATGAAATGGAAAAAATAAAAGAAAAACTCGCCAAAAAACTCAAAATCACCCCTGAAGTCCTACAGGCCTCTATCATATTCGCTCAACATGGAAATCTATATGGACAAGCCATAGATGAAGAAAACGATAGAGACATATGGTTCAAAGTAGGGAAAAATGGCGTTGAAATCCTCAAAATCGAATATGCCCCCTACTAAACTTTTTTCATTTGGAAGTTAGTCGTGGTAGCATCCTTCTTCTGGGTCCCAGTGTTCATATTCTGAGAAGTATTGTCCTACATCTGCGTCATAATACCAGGCTACCCAGTCGTGGGTAATTTCGTCATCGTATGTATAGTAGACTGGGCCGTATATGTGGTGGCCTGGTCCTGTTTCTGAAGTTTCGTCTGGTTCTTCTGTTGCTGGTGGTGTGTTATCTGTTTTTGTATTGTTGTTTGGGGTATTTGTGGTGTTGTTTGTGTGGATTATTGGTTTTTGTGTTGTTTTCCATGTTTCGCTGAATAGCATTCCTGACACGAATGATAGGGTTCCGACTAGGATTAGGCATCCCACGATAAGTGCTTTTGTTGTTGTATCCAAAGAGTCCACCCCCCTTATGTATGCGTTTTAAAATTGTGCCCTTTATGTGTTTGGCGCATGAAAGCGAAATGTAGAAACCTTACATTATGAGTACACTTACATACCTCTTGTGTTTAGGATGATTCATGATATTCATAAATTTTTTCCCATTCTCTGGCGATTTTTGCTACATCTGGGTGTTTGGCTAGGAATTTTTCCTCTTCTTGCTTGATTTGGAATGTTTTATTGCTGAGTTCATCCATGGATGTTTGTATTTCTGTTGCAGCTAGGTAGTCTCCTTTTTCAAGTACTTCAAGCTGGTCAATCCAAGCTTCTCTCCAAAGTTTTAGTAGGTGGTGTCTTTCGAGTCTCATGCCAATAAATTCCTTGTATGGTTCTGGGGCGACAGCATATGCTTTTTCTTCGTATTCTATGATCTTATCACATATTTCGTTGAGTTTTTTCACTTCTTTGATTAACGTTTGTGTGTCAGCACCTTCATAGCTCATATTGTTTATTTTACTGAGTAATTTATCGTATTCTCCGCATAATTTGTATGCTTCTTTCATGTTTTTGTCCATTACAGTGTAAGCATATACATTATAGGCCACATACATCACTATGATGATTGCAATGATAACTGCGATAAGGGCTATTTTTTTCTTATTTTCCATGAACAGCTTTTTCACATCCAATAAAACACCCCTCATAATTTTTTAGAAATTAAGGCATGAATGACCTTATCACAATTCACATAAAAACTAGCATTTTCTGAATTTTTGAACTTGCAATTAGGGCGGGTTTTTACAATCATAAAGAGCCCCCCCTCCCCAATCACATTTTTTATTTTCAATAACTTCAAAATATATCTTTTTTTGTCGTGCCACTCTTATATTTGTATTTTGCCATGGAAATTGCGTTACATAAAATTTTTGAGTTTTTTTGCTTTCGGCTACTTTATAACAGATGCTTAACTTCGTTATTCTTTA
The DNA here is from genome assembly GCA_014361245.1 of Thermoplasmatales archaeon. Classification (NCBI taxonomy): domain Archaea; kingdom Methanobacteriati; phylum Thermoplasmatota; class Thermoplasmata; order Thermoplasmatales; species Thermoplasmatales archaeon. Next base: position 5,694 of record JACIWB010000023.1, read on the forward strand.
CTATAACGAACAAAACCCTTAAACATTTCAATCCCATTTTGGTCTGATTTTAATATAGGTGATAAAAAATGAAAAAAGAAGTATGGGTTTTAATTTCAATCCCATTTTGGTCTGATTTTAATCCCGGATGGCAGGCGCGGATGCTATAATATTGTTCATTTCAATCCCATTTTGGTCTGATTTTAATTTTGGTTACACCGACGCGGCTAACAAAGCTCAGAAGACATTTCAATCCCATTTTGGTCTGATTTTAATGGAAGGTTGGGGAGGACACGCTCAGACGCTTCCACATTTCAATCCCATTTTGGTCTGATTTTAATTCGACTTCTTTTTCTTAATGACGAAACTGGAGAAATTTTTATTTCAATCCCATTTTGGTCTGATTTTAATATGTTTTTGCGGTGACGCTCGCAGTTGAGGGCGAGAATTTCAATCCCATTTTGGTCTGATTTTAATAAACATTTATATATGATAGTCGCTATAGAGATAATAATTTCAATCCCATTTTGGTCTGATTTTAATTGGCAGGTCTACTTACTATTACAGGCCTGCCGGGATTTCAATCCCATTTTGGTCTGATTTTAATGAAAACCTAACCCTCACAAAGGCAATCAAAGACATGATTTCAATCCCATTTTGGTCTGATTTTAATAATATAATTCTTTGAATATCTGCCTAATAGTTCTACATTTCAATCCCATTTTGGTCTGATTTTAATCTAATTTGAATTCTACGAGTGTGTATTCTTCAAGTTCTCTCACACATTTCAATCCCATTTTGGTCTGATTTTAATTAATCTTCGACGTTGACCAATCCAGTTTTGCAAGATTTCAATCCCATTTTGGTCTGATTTTAATCAAGAGAAGCCAACATGTCATATAAAGTTATGAGCTGATTTCAATCCCATTTTGGTCTGATTTTAATGACGGGGAGGGTTTTGCCGGTGAGTGTGCGTTGTGAGGCCAAATTTCAATCCCATTTTGGTCTGATTTTAATGTTGTCGATTCGCCGCCCTCTCCACTTGCGGATTCGCATTTCAATCCCATTTTGGTCTGATTTTAATATCATCATTAGAAAGACAGTGATGCCTCGTGAGTCCGATTTCAATCCCATTTTGGTCTGATTTTAATCCGATGAGATTAGCCGAGAATATGCCGAGTTTATCCGATTTCAATCCCATTTTGGTCTGATTTTAATGCCCCTCCTCACTTAGAGGCTGCTGACCACCCCCGGATTTCAATCCCATTTTGGTCTGATTTTAATGTCTCCTCCCACGTGTAGGGTTCTTGATGGGTTACAGATTTCAATCCCATTTTGGTCTGATTTTAATACCAAATGCACCAGCCAACAAGATACTTTTACTCAGATTTCAATCCCATTTTGGTCTGATTTTAATACTCTCAGATCATGTTAATGCCCTCATAAGGCAAGTTTATTTCAATCCCATTTTGGTCTGATTTTAATAGGGCGGTTTTTTTCTTGTTTTTGTTTTGTTCTTTTTCTTGTTGTTTTTATTTAATGTTTTGTGTCGGCGATCCCTAATAATGCAATCCATTTATAAAGATAGACGACTTGTTAAAAAAACCTTAAATTTTTGAAAAACGTGTTATAGTCACTGAATTTTAATAAAATACACTGAAAACAAGAACAGTAAAAATTCAAAATCATGAAGACCTCCAAAGGCCAAAAAAAGAAACAATAATACAAAAGTATCAACAAATAATACAAGATTTAGGGGAGATAAACGACACAAAAAGAACACTTAAAAAATGATAAAAAGAAAACTAAATTTATTTTAACAATTTTAAAAACATCTTAAAAAGATTTAACATTTTCACCAACTTTTTCTTTATTCAATAACAAAACAAACCCATTTAAGACTAGTCTTGCCCGCCCACCCGCCCTATGATTAGCCGCGCCCTCGCTTACGCTCGGGCGCGGAATTTTTTAGAAATCTCCTTTATCTTATGTAACACAAATATTGATATACAAAACATGATGTTACATAAGATTTTCTGAAGAGATGCGAGATCCCCTGCCACTTTCCTCTTTTAAGTGTTCATACATAAGCCATGGAAAGGATATGAAGTAAGAAGAAAAACACTAGTGGTGAAAAAATATTATATATATAGGTGAAAACCCTGAAAATACCACCACCCTAAAAATGTGCTAAGAACTTATTTTTTTATTCTACGGCCAATAAGTTGGAAGTGTCTTAAAAGGTTGAAAAATCACCATATTATGCGGTGTATTACTTGTTTTGGTGGTTCTTTTTTTCTTTGGTGTTAAGGGGTGTCAAAGCTATCGTCACCACAATACCACCATTATTTTGTAATACTTGATAATACTTATTTTTGAAATCGTAAGATTTTAATATAAAATAATGAAATAATATTACCTATTTAATTTGGTCGCGGAGGTGAAAGGTTTGGAGAAAAAGATAATTTTGCACCTACAGGATGGTGAAAATGTTGCGATTCAGTACAAGGATGTGGAAGACTATATGGATTTGGAAACTGGCCATGAGAAGATTTTTTTGAAGCATATAAATCCTGCGAAGGAGGTTGCTTCGGAAATACTTTCAAAGTTGACTAAGACGGCAAGGAACACTATATACAAAAAGTATACGACGAACGAGATCGTGAATGAAATTAAAAAGAAAACAAAAAACACTGATACGCTCATAGTATTCAATGATCTTCAGCAGATGTCCAAGAGCACGATGCGAATCTTCTTAGACATAATAGAGAACGTACAATTATTTTGTAGCATAAGGGGAAGGACAGAAAAATACCACGCCAGATTGTTAAAGGATATGATAATAATCGGTGAGGATGAATTTATAGATATAACTGTCCCATTAATTATATTTGCGGGGACGGTTGCATTCCTTTTGTATTTGAGAGTGGCAATGGATTTATCGGGTCTAATGGCTTACATCATACTTGCGTCTGTATGGTTTGGGACGATAATAGCCAGAACATTGCTCTGGATCAAAAAATAATGTGAACCGCATGAACGACATAACCCATCTCCTTCTATTACATGTCACAATTATGATAGTCCTGGGGGCAGTATGGTACGCCTTCTGGTTTTATGTGGCAACAAATTGATGTTTGAGATGTTACCTCCGCGCCCTCGCTTGCGCTCGGGCGCGGGAAAGGATGAGATAAAATGAAATGGTACACACACGCCATTTTCGCAATATTTATAGGAGCAATAATAGGCTACCTATTCAGAACAGAACTGACAATACAATTCTTCATCATCACAATCATTGCAAGCCTTCTCATTGACTTCTCAGAAAAAGCAATCTTCAATGAACATCGAAGACAACTACACAACCTATTCACCATAATACCATGTATCCTGATTTACCTGTTCTTTGACATGACAATCGGCGCGGCCCTAACAGCAGGAATATTATCCCACATACTTTTAGATTGCATAACACCAACAGGATGTCGGTTTTTATGGCCATTACAAGAAAAACGCTACGGCGTACAATGGAAATACACTGGCAATAAAGCAAGGGAAAAAAGAATACTCTCAACAACCATAATCCTCGCATTACTTACTGTACTAGTACTTTTGCCCCATGGCCCATTCACATCAGCGATAACATCCTGGACAAACAGTACAGGGCACAATTCAACAAACTCGACATACCCTAATTTTCACATAAGCATCAACAACCCCTCAAATGACATGTGGATCCACCCGTTTCCAAATGGTAGCGTATTCATCGACGTATTAGATGACAATCGAGGCCAAGTAAACTACTATCCAGTTTATTACCCTGTTTACCCTAAGTCCACTTACCAAGGTAAGCCGGTTAATGCAAATTCAACACCTCAAGAAAAAGAAGAGGAAGTGGGGGAATAAGGATGGTGAAAAGAAAACCCGAAATAACCAAAATCCATGAAATGCTCAAAAAGATCGAACGAATATACACTAACAGAAAAATGTACACGCAAAAAGTATACATAGACGCGCGGACAGCATGCAAACTCGAAATCCTAAGCTATTTAGAGACCAGATCAAAAAGTGAGATACTAAGGAAAGCCATCCGCAAATACATAAGAAATTACGAGTCTAAAAATGGTAGTTTGCTAAACAGGATACGACGCCAATAAAATCGTATTTTGTTCATTTTTTCCTAACCTTGTTTTTTGGCCTGAAATTTATGATATTATTCTCATCTTTTATCCATGGCAAAAAAAAGGAGAAAAAAGGGAAAAGAAAGGAGAGGATGGGGGGCGTTTTATCCTAATGCAGATATGATTTCTCCGGTGTAGGGGTCTACTGTTGCGCCGCCTATTGCTCCGTATTCTGGGTGTTTGGCGTCATAAGCTGTGACATGATAGTAGCCGTCCTCGCCGAGGTAAACATCTAAAATCGTGTCAGCGGATGCATATGGTTTCATGATTTCAAGGATATCTTCTGGGGTTAGCATGTGGGATCCACTCGTAGATCCGGAACTTGTAGGTTCTGTGGATTCTATTTCTGGGGCTTTTGTTTTGATTTTGAGAGTGTTCAGGATCATCTCTAAGTCTTTGGGGAAGTTTGTGGCTGACAGGTTATAGTTGTTTACTTTTTCTGTGTATTCTATCATGTAGAATGTTGTTTCGTTGATTGGGATGAAAATGTACCATGCTTCTTTGTATCCGCCTTCTTTGGCCGGCCAAGCGCTTTTGTAGTATATTATTGGCCTGGTGCTGATGTTCATTGTCATAAGTTCTGAGACTTGGTTATGGCTTTGGTAATTGTATAGTATTGCTTCTTGGATGTCGTTGAAATTTTCGCTGCTATAGTCGAGCCTTATCATTTGAATTTTTTTATTTTCGCCGAAGATTCCAAGGAAAGGTTCTTTTTTAGCGCTGAAGAATGTTTGACCCCATTTGCAATCTCCTAGTTGATCCGATGGTTTACTTATTTTTACTTTGTAGTCTTTGGGGTATTGGAAGCTTAGGATGTTATCTTGGTAGCTCGCTGTTTGTTCTTGTTTTTTGGCTTGGAGGGTGGTCAAGGCTAAAAAAACTAAAGCCACTAATAAGGTGACTAGGATATATTTTTTCATGGTCCTAATCACCTTCTATTTTTTTTCCTGTTTTAGCTTTTTCTATACTGGGGTAAATAAATTTTCAGATAAGAAGAGAAGTAATGATATATCGGAGCTATTTTTTGCTTGCGCTCAGGTACGGAAAATGTGCATTTGATGCTATGTTCTTTTTATTATCTTTTTATAATAATATTGGATTTAGTATGTTGATATGAGTTTTATTTGATCGTTCTTTTCAGAATCTGAGCCGTTTTAAGGCCTTAAAGTTTATAATACTAATCTTATAAAATATATTATCACAAAAGGGGATTGGAGGTGATACACTTTGAAAAAATATCCAATAGCTATCCTGCTATTAGGCCTCGCCCTGTTTATTATGACAGGTTCGGCTTCGGCGGCGGATGGCTACTTCTATGAAGTATACACAAACCAAACAACTGCCAAAGTGGGCGACCATGTCCAAATAGAAGTCGTAGTGGACACTATCCCATCTGATCAGGGCTATAGCTTGGATAATGTGACGGTACAATCCTACATCACGCCTCGGCTCAAAATAGAAGATGTAACAGTAACCCATGGAACATACGAAAATGGCACATGGTACCTTGGAGATGGATACTACGGAGTAGCAAGCGCAACATTCTACTGCCTCGTAAACGGAACCGGAACACTCACAGGACAATTCTTCCTACGAGCCGACAACGATGAAAACAGAACCAACAACTACGCCAGGATAGACATTGAAGTACCATTCACAGACCTGAAAAGCACAGCAAGAATACCCAGTAGTCTAGCGCCAGGGCAGGTATTCAATTACACTGTCACCATCGTGAATATGGGAGTGGAAAATGCAACCAATACAAAAATGCAAATAAACTTGCCCAGCAATGTAGAATACCAATCCTACACAGCCACCAAAGGAACATTCAACCCACAAACAGGAATCTGGACGATCGGCACACTAACATACGACAACGACGACAACGAAAATGATGACCCGCTCGGTGAAAACGCAACACTAACCCTAACACTAAAAGTCAAACCAGACACCACGACGGGCACATACAACATCACAACCCAAACAACCTGTGACCTAAGCCTACTCAGCATATTCCAAGCCAGTCCTACCACAGCACTCAGAATCACCGACACCAACAAAATACAACTAATCATAACAAACCCCACAGGTGTAAGACAAAGACACGTCATCTACCTAACGATAACAGACGGCTCAACAACAATAAACAGATCATATAACTTCTACCTGGGAGCAGGCGGAACCAGGACAATAAACCTTGGAAACCTACACCGCGGCGCCCAAATCAAAATCACACAATACACATACAATGCTGAGCGCACAGCCAAGACAATACAATACACACAAAAACTAAAAGGCACCGCACACGAAAACAGCAAAACTACAACCGTCCAGAACGTGAAAGGCCGACAACGACAAACAATAAAAAGAATAACCAGGGCCACAATAAACAACCAATTCCAAATAATCTACACATAGAGTGGTTATACCCGCCCGCCCAACCCTATGATTAGTCCGCGCCCTCGCTTGCGCTCGGGCGCGGTTTTTATTTTTTTCTCCAAAAAAGAAAGGAGGCCGTTTATGTCTAGTATTGAAAATTTTCAGAAGGTAAGGAAAATTATGGAAATCAGAAATGAACTTAAAGAATATGACTTTGAAATGAGATTGCTAAAAGATGCTGAACTGCATCTTGCAATAGCAGGCGACGGTGAAGCAATTTACTTATTCATGATACTATTACCATATCAGGAAAAATTCAAAATACTGAAAAGACACATTTGGAAGTTCAAAACACTAGCCTACAAATTCAGAGCAAGACCATACATTGTAACATATAATGTACTGACAGCATTCTACCCATTACATGCACTTGAAGACGCTGAAAAATACTTTGTTTTGGATACAGAGAAATCGAAAGGAATGATGTTTTCGTTTGGGACGATAGTATCAGAGCAGTTACAAGAGAGACTTGCAGTTTAATCTTTTTCTTATTTTAATTATTCTTTTGAAGATATTACATGAATGAAATTTCTGCACTGTATGGGCCGATTAATTCTATGGACTCTTCCTTGAAATTTTTGGTGAGTCTTCCCTTCTTGTTTGTGATGAACTCTGGTATTTCTTGCGGTTGTAAAATTGTATAATATTCTGTTTTTATTTTTAAGGGCCTTTGACCTACGAGAGCGACAATAGCATGAACCCAAGGTCTCTTGGTGCCAATATTTTTTATTAAGAAGTTTCTTAAAGCCAGTGCGTTGGCCTTTGCTTGTTTACCAGGTCTTCTGGTTACTTTTTTCCATTTTGGGTTTAATATGCTGCCCTCTTTCAAGTACCACTCATCTCCTTTTATGAGGTATTCGCCTTCGTAGCTTTTAGTTTCAACTACGAAGATCCCATTTGATCCGATTACTACATGATCAATATTCCCTGTGTCACCAGGTAATTTCACATCATAGAAAATAAAATAACCCTCAGGTAATTTTTCTAATTCATCATTTACTATCTTTTCTCCTTCTAATCCTTTTTTCCAACTGTATCCTTCGCATATACCATATATTAATATTATTATACCTGCAAATACACTGAGAATGGCCAATAAGAAGCCGTTTATTAACCAAATGAAACCTATTATGCCCATACTTACTCCTATGATCTCTATTAGTCTATAATCATAAGCTTTGTTTTCAGTGTAAGCTCTTCGCAATGTTATGAACTTTCTTACCGGTTCTGGCTCCTGTGACCTTGCGTATTCCGAATATTCAAGTAGAGTTTCATAATATCTGAGTTTGCTTCCACAATCACAAATTTCGAATATCTCCTCGTCATCTTCAATTGAATAATAAGTACCACAATTGTCACATATCAGATAGGGCATTAAAATCAAGCCCCCCACAATCCGCATTATTGCCAAAATTACACTTAAAACTTCTTCCTAACAGCATATACAATAGACTATTGTAACCTGCCAATAGACTACAATAGATTCAACAATAATCTACCGTAACATATAATAGATTACAGTAGACCACCAATAGACTACAATAAACACCCAAATAATATCTAATAGACTATCTACAATCTACAATAGACTACAATATTATATTGTAGAATCTACAATAGACTACAATATGAAATATCTAAGTTCAACAATCAAATGTTATGAACGCAAATACAAACGCAAGGGCCGCCAATACACCACCACACAATACACAATCAACCTCAGAAAAGAAGAAGTCGAATCACAAGACTTCAAATGCGACGAAGAAATATGCATAATCCCAAAACAAGAATTCCAAGAACTAATAAAAACCCACCAAAAACATCAAAAAATACTAGAAGAAAACAGACAACTAACAAAACAACTAGGCCAAATACAAGCCAATTATGACAAATTAAAAAATGAATACAGGCACCTAGAAGAAGTGTACAAGAAAAGGGAAAAACAAATCAGCCACTTAGAAAATGAAGTAGAAAGATTACAAAACAGAGGAATATTCGAAATCATCCTAGAAAAATTGACAAAGAGAAAAGCAATAGAAAAACCCAGGGAATAATACGTGGAGCTGGTGGAAAAGTCAAAAACTAAGACTAAACTATAAGATTTGCCATCAGTTAAAATATTTTCTCACCAGTTGCATTGCAATGTGGACATTTCCACTTGTAACCTGTTGAGCCATTCGGGAGATTTATAGTTTCTTTTATGATTGGTGATTGCCCAAATTCGGGGCAGGGGTCATGTGACTGCCATGTCCCAGTTTCTTGGTATTCTTGGTTTTGGGTGTTGTTTGCGGCCAAAAAAACCAGCCAACCAAAAGAAAAAAACCGCTATAGGAATAATACATATTAAAGCATCTTTCACTTTACTCAATCATATCAGCTCCTTATAATCTTTATTGAAACATTAAATTTTTTATATTTCGATTATATGAAATCCAGCTCCACATCCAAAAATAGTATCAACTACTGCTTATTATGTTGTTTTATGATGTTCCTATTAGAAAACTTTATATATTGAATGTTTCATATGTGTAAATGGTGTGTCTAATATGAGTAATCATAAAAAAAGGGTGCAGGTTACTTTTAATCAGAGCCAATGGAACTTGATAGAGAAATTAAGAGGCGAATTCGGAGAAAAAGACGCTGATATTGTTAGAAATATCGTGTTGGCTTGGTTAGCCGAAAAGTCATTCATTTCTTCAGTAGCAAAAAAAGGTAAAATGGACAAATAACATCCAAAAGAAAGGGGAAAATTATGGAAAAGGAATTATTAAAAAAATTGAATATTACTCCCTATAAGAAAGAAACTTTTCAAATTTTGATTTCTGTTCTAAAAGAATTAACTAAATGCCTAAACGAAGATATTGCATCATTAAAATACCAAGAAAACAATGTCACAAGTATATTAGACAAGTTGACCCCAAAAGAAATTCAATTTATAGAGTCTAAATTCCCATATGCTAACTTTTCACTCAAAGAATGTCAAATTAAAGTCCAAAAATTGATTCCTCAGGAAAAGAAAAAGAAACTTGCAACTTATTATACAATTGAAGAAGCTTCAGAATTCATGGCTTTGCTAGTAAAGAATTATTTAAAAGAAAAGAAAAACAAGATAACAATATCAGATCCTTTTATAGGTTCGGGCAGAGCTGTTACTCCTACCCTTCAACTTATAGGCCATGAGAAAGTAAGGAAAGTCTGGGGAGTAGAACCATTACCATTACCTGCACTAATTGCATATACTGCTATTACAAATGCTTTAAATGGAAAAAGCGAAAAGGTTAATATTATCATTGGAGATGCATTCAAAGTTGTTTCAGAAAACTTTTCGGGATTAAACGATTCTAAATTACCAAAAGCTGACATAATACTTACAAATCCTCCTTTTACTAGATGGAAAAACATAGAAAGAGAACGTAGAAAATTTTTACTGAAATTAGTCATGGATTGGGGGTATAAAAAATACATTACTCGTAAAGAAATAAGTCTACAGACGCTTTGCCTTTACTTGTGTGATTTGATATTGAAAGAGGGCGGATTATTAACTTCTGTCCTTCCAGTTTCAACATTTTACACAATTTATGGTAAAGGTTACAAAACATTATTAAAGAATAATTACAAAACTTTGGGGATATTAGAAAGTTCATCAAGAGCTTCTTTCTCTGAAGGTAGTGGATTTAAGGAAGTTATTTTAGCAGCTTTAAAGAAAAGAACTCAAGTTAGCGAGAAGTTTTATACGCTCTTCTCTGAAATTAATAGAAGCAATTATCACGAAATAGCAGATTTTTTATTGAGTAGTGATAAAAATAATCACAGCAAACATTTTTCAAAAGAATTATTTGATATAAATCATTTACCATCATTTTTAGACATTAACTGGTTATCTCTCTTTAGAAAAAGAAATTTAAGAAATTTCTTACTTGAAATTATTTCAGAAGGACTAGAAAATGATACTATAGGATATTGGAAAGATGTTTTAGGATCAAGAAGTATAGTCCGTGGCGTGGAAATGTACGGCCCAGAATTTTTTTTCATTCCAAACAAGTATTGGGATATGATCAACGAAAATTCTAGTTATGTCAAGATATTTAATCCAGAAAATGGAAAAAAAATTACAATTGATAAAAAATTTTTAGTTAGGACTTTCAGAAGGCCAAGTATGTATGATAAAATTATCCAGAGTCCGGTAGATACCTATATGCTTTCTCTGTCTGTGGATAAAGAAAATTTGCCAAAAGATTTACAGTATTATGTAGAATGGGGTATAGATTCAGGTGCTGCCTCTCCTGCCATTAATTCCTATGGTAAGTCATGGTATAAGCACGTATACAAGCAAATGATAACAAAAGAGCCTTTTGGGCATTTAGTTTTACCTGATAAAGTCGATTTAAAGTTCAAAAAAAGAGGGGTTTTTGCTAATTATAGTGATGAAAAAATAGCTGCATCTAAAAATTTCTATATTATTAGAAACATTAAAAAAGAAGATTCTCAAATTTTTTCATTGTGGTTTAACAGTACACTCTTTTATTGTTTATTAATACTTCTCGGAAGAAAGATTTCAAATAGTTGGACTAGATTGTTGAAAAATGATTATTTGGAAATACCTTTACTTAATGTCAACAATTTAGAAAGTGATGATATCAAAAGGCTTTTTAAAATTTTTAATGAGATATCAAATAAAGAATTGGATCCTTTCTGGGATCAACTAGATAAAAAGTTTAGATTAAATTTGGACGTACAAATTTTTCAAGCTTTAAAAGTGAAAAATCCCGTATCAAAGGTTAAAAGAATGTATAAAATACTTAGAGAAATCAGAATTTAATATTACAATTTTTTATGACGTTTAATTTTTCAATTTCTGTGGCAAAGGCTAAAGGTTTAAATTTAAATTGTAGGTTATTTCCCGGATGTTTCCAATTAGTTTTTGGTATTTTTATATGACTTCCATCTCCACCTTTTCTTTGAACACTAATAAATCTTCCAAGTTGTATATTCCCATGTTGAGTGAAAGAAATTTTTTGTCTAATATCCCCAACCAAAAATCTCAAAACATCTTCCATTTTAAAAATAAAAATTTTTTTATTGGACTTATCATTTATCAAAAGTAATTTTAAATGAGACTCTCCTCCTGTAAAAATGTTATGTATAATCGTTTCTAAGTTTTTTGAAAAAAATTCACGTATTATTTTTTTGTCTTTATCGACAATAAATTTACTATTGCTATTTTTAGCTTTTCTTAAAATAGATTCTCTTAAAACATTGTAGATTTTAATAGGCATATTTATTTCTTCTTTCCATCTATCGAGTGATCTTCTGTCTAACTGATGAAAATCCATTTTTGAATATGACTTCATACTTATACCTAATCGCTTGTTACCATCAGTAATTAAAATATCAGATTTAACACCTTTATCTTTAAATGCCTTGATTTCTTGGACAAATTTGAAATTTAGTTTATTCAAACAATTCAAAAAGAGATTTCTAAAATCCTTATCATTATTAATCAAGTATATTAACTCTTTTTCGCTATCAAGGCCTATCCTAGCTTCTTTTTTTCCTTTTTCAAAATTATTGTATTTAATCTTCTGGGACATGAAAAAACCCTTCATATTTTTTATTAAAAAATATGGACATTGTCTCACATAAAAATTTTATGAGTATGTATACACACAGTGATTGGGAATTGTAAAAAGATGTGGATCCACCCACTAAATTTCGATTGCAAAGTATGTACCATCCCTTGTGTTAATATTTATCAGATGAAATTTACACACGGATTTCGATTTGTAACGGGAATGTACCCCACTATGTTAATACTTTCCATGTTATTTCATAAAATCTATTGTTGGGATAGGTAGGTCTTGATTTGAAGAAAGATTTCACCTGTAGATAATAAATATCATTATCAATGTGTGGATTTCGTCTGTAAACATATAGTATTTTGAATCCAGGTACTAACACGTTCTCGGGGGAATACATTTCTTTTGAGTACCCAAAGGACTGGAACGTCACAGTCCATAAACTCAATGCCACTGAAAGTGTTTGTGAACTTGTCGAGATTAAGGACAAGGAAGGGCATATGGTATCAATTGCGGCTTTTTCCAAGAATGTTTCATTAGAGGATGTTAAATATAATGTTTCTCTTAACAGTCTTGGTGTGTCAGATGAAGGAACTATCGGAGATGTGCATTATACTAAGTACTATTCAGATGAACCTCGTTTAGATTTCTATGTTTTTGCGAAAGATGGTAGGGCTTTCTTAGTAACGTGTGACCTTCTATCTAATGGGGTTGCCGAAGACATTATAAAATCGTTAAAAGTAAGGAAATGAACATTCAGAAATTTAAACCGTGACAAAGTTCTCTTGTTTTTGATGATTTCTTTTCCTTTTTTTGTAAGGCCATAGGAAACTACACTAGCCTCAATATCTATATGAAGTTATGGGAACTTCAAAAGGAAGCCTGTGAACATAAATGAAATTTGAGGTTGTGTAAATTATTCAATTAATGTATAGAATTAGCCGAGACTGACACACCAAATTTCGTCTGTAAACAAGAATGTATCGCATGGTCCAGGTTAGCTTGGGAGCGTGAATTTCGATTTGGGGGTGGGTTTCGCAGGTCGGAATATTATATATCTTATGTAACAAAATATATTATATAATATATATAATAGTTACATAAGATATCATCTAAAAACTCTAAATCAAGAAATATCAAATTATATATAATTTGTTGTCATTATAAGACATCTAATGTTTCATTTTTTACTTTACATTTGTTTAAGCTGTTTTTTGTTTTTTCTTTGTATTTTTTACAATCGAAACATTCGAAACTTTTGTCACAAATCGAAAAATTCTGGAGTTGTAGGGTATATTTTCAGTTACAGACGAAATTTGGTGTCTGTGACCTGGGCCCAAAATGTATAATAGAAATGAATGGTAACATAATTTCGATTAAAAAATTGTATGAGGGAATAAATGTGTTTGAAAAAAGACCCCGAATCTTCAAAGATAGAAGAGTCCTCAGCCCATTATTCATCCCTGACACCCTGCAAGACCGAAAAGAAGAAGTTGAGATCCTAAGCCAATACCTTGGATACATCCTTGATGGGGCCACACCACCGAATATTTTGATAACTGGGCCCACAGGTTCGGGTAAAACTGTCACGATAAAATATGTCCTAAATGAACTTAAAAAGTATACTGACGCTCCTATAAAGTATGTGAAGGCTGATGGTACTGCATATCAAATTGCTACTATTATAGCAGATGCTCCAAAACGTGGATTTGGATTCATGGATATCATAGAAAAGATACATGAAAAGGTGAAAGGTAAAGATACTATTATTGTTCTTGATGAGATCGATAAAATGCTTGCAAAGGATAGTGACAGATTGCTCTATCATTTGTCAAGGGAGCCCAACATTTGCACTATTGCAATATCGAACAAGTTGACGGTCATGGATATGATCACAGATCCACGTGTTTTATCATCATTCCAGCCAAGGAAAATCAACTTCCCACCATATAACGCACCACAATTGGTAGAGATACTAGAATATAGGGCAGAAAGAGCTTTCTATGATGGTGTATTAGAGGACGGGGTCATACAGTTGTGTGCAGCTATGGCGGCCCAGCGTAACGGGGACGCAAGGTATGCACTCGAGCTTTTAACTTCTGCGGCTGATATAGCAATAAGAAACAAGCAGAATAAAGTTACAGTAAAGAACGTGAGGGTTGCTCAGGACGAAGTCGAAGTCGAATTCATAAAACAAAGCATAACAGGACTGAGAGAAAACCAAAAAATCCTTTTATATGCAGTTCTAAAAGCAAAAAAAGGAACTTCTACAAGAATATACAAAATCTATGACAAAATTGCGAGACAATATGGGATTAGGAGTCTTACACAACGGAGACTTTCACAACTTCTCAGAGAACTTGAACTCTATGGACTTGTCGAAATAGAACCTGTTAGTCGCGGCCGTGGTAGAGGCGTTAAATGGTTTGTCAGGCCTTCATCGACGATTGATGATGATGTTATGTTGGAGGCTGTTCGCAGGTCTTTATAGTTTCCCCCCTTTTCTTCTCTCCCCTCTCCCCGGGCCCCTCTCCCCTCTCTTCTTTTCCCCCCACTTTTTTCATTTCCCCTTTTTTGTGGGGGGCCGTGCGTGAAAACGAAAAAATTTCCCCTTTATATAGAAGTAGGAACAGATATGACTTTTGGGGTGGGGGGCTATTTTTTTGCGTCACCTCCGCGAAGCGATGCAAAAAACCTCCTCACCCCCGCATTTTTTCAGGGGGAGAGGATTTTTCTTTTAAGGGTGTCTTATGTAACAAAGTATATATATAATATGTTACATAAGATATTATGGAAACCTTGGGCAACTTGCCCTGCGGAGGTGACACAAAATGGAAGAAATGGAAAACAAGAAAAATCTTGTAAGGGCACTTCTCGAAGTGCAGAATGAGATAAAAAACCCAAAGAGTAGTGAAATAAACCCTTATTATCGCAGTAAATATGCTCCATTACCTGATATTTTGAACTTGGTGAGGCCGCTTCTTAATAAACATGGTCTTGTCATCTACCAAGATGTAGGTTCAACAA
>JACIWB010000024.1 GCA_014361245.1 Thermoplasmatales archaeon
ATTTAGATGGATATATAGCAAATTATACCTGGGATTTTGGAGATGGAAGTGCTGGTTATGGAATTGTTGTTGAGCATTCTTATAATTCATCTGGAACCTATAATGTTACTTTAACTGTTTTTGATAACGATGAGGCAAGTGACAGTGATGAAATTGAAGTTATTTTCGATAATATACCCCCAGAGACAAATTATAGCGTTGGAGAGGGAAAGGAATGGTATAATAAAAGCATTGAAGTAATTTTAAATGCAACAGATAATCTCGCTGGAATTAATAAAACATTTTACAAGATAGATGATATCTGGAATGAATACAATGGAAGTTTCAACATAAGCAATGAGGGAATAAATATACTAAGATTTTACAGCATCGATAATGCAGGAAATCATGAACAGGAAAAAAATACAACAATAAGGATAGATTATACCCCCCCACTTACAAATTATTCAATAAATGCAACATATGGAAATAATGGATGGATAAGAAGCACAGCAATAATAAGTTTAAATGCAAGCGATGCCCTTTCTGGAATTAATAAAACATTTTACAGAATTAATGACGGGGAATGGGAAGAATATAAGGGAGAAATAAATATATCTGTTGACGGAGAACATATTATAAGATTTTACAGCATCGATAATGCAGGAAATCGCGAGGAGGAAAAGAATATAACAATAAAAATAGACACGAGAGTGCCCACCCTCACCATCAGGGCGCCCGAGGAGGGCTATATTTATATAGCCTCCCGAAAGATAATTCCAACATTGTTCGAAAATACATATATAATAGGAAAATTTGTTGCGGAGGTTGAGGCAAATGATAGTAGGTCAGGAATTTATTTTGTTGAATTTTTAATTAACAACCAAACACTCTGGAAGGATTATGCCCCCCCATATAGCATTGAATTGCCGCAGGAATTTCCGTGCTCAATTAATAAATTAAAGATTGTTGCTTATGATATGGCTGGAAATAAAGCTGAAAGCGAAGAAATTTCCTATTTAAAGATAATGTAAATCAAAATTTAAATTCTTTACCTTCATATTCCACTTTTATTATCCTGTGATATGGTATCATACCGTTTTTTGTTTCCAGAAAATTCTTTCCTATGGTTATTATATCTTCTCCCTTCAATATACCCGTATCATTTCTCTCTCCCCTGCTTATATACCATAGAGTAACCTTATTAAAATCATATTTCTTATCCCATTTTATCTTGTTCAGCAATTCTCTCACGAAATATTTATATACCTCTGCTATATTAAAATTGCTATTTTGAGGGATAGTATGGAGAATAAAAAAGGAACAACAACCCTTGCAATGGTTTGTAAAGATGGTGTTATAGCGGCGGCAGAAAGACGAGCCACAATGGGCACACTTATTGCTCACAAGGTTGCAAAGAAAATATATAAGATAGATGATCACTTACTACTTACAACTGCAGGGTTGGTGGGTGATGCACAGATTCTCGCAAGATACATGAGAGTGGAATCAGAGCTATACAAACTTGAAAGAGATGAAAAAATGCCAGTAAAGGGAGCAGCAACTTTGATGGCAAACTTTCTAAATCAGAGGAAATTTTATCCATACTATGTACAGCTTATAATAGGAGGAGTTGATTCATCTGGCCCGCATGTTTTTTCCCTAGATGCTGCTGGAGGAGCAATTGAAGATATATATACCACAACTGGCTCTGGCTCACCATATGTGTTTGGTGTGCTCGAGGATAACTATCGCAAGGAAATGAGTATTGATGAGGGAATTGACCTTGCAATAAGGGCACTTGTCGCTGCAATGAGGCGCGATTCGGCGTCTGGCGACGGTGTTGATGTTGTTGTGATAACTGATAAGGAATATAGAGAACTTAAAGATGATGAAATAGAGGAAAGAAGAAAAAAGATAGGATTATAACTTTCATGCCAATAGAAGAAATTTTGGAGAAAATAAAAGAGGAAATAAGAGCATCTATACCTTCAAGTATAAGCATAACAGGTGTGGAGTTTGAAGGAGCTGAGTTAGTTATTTATACAAAGGATCCTGAAAAATTTGCTGAGCAAGATGAAATTGTAAAACAACTCGCAAAAAAACTTCAAAAAAGAATTGTTGTAAGGGCTGATTCATCTGTTTTGATGGAACCTGATAAGGCAGAGGAAAAAATAAAGGAACTGGTTCCAAAAGAAGCAAATCTTGTAAATGTATATTTTGAGCCCGATATTGGAGAGGTAACCCTTGAGGTTGAGAAACCAGGAATAGCCATAGGAAAAAAGGGAAATCTGCTTAATGAAATAAGAAAAACCATAGGATGGGCTCCAAAAGTGATAAGAGCACCACCAATGCCATCAAAAACTGTCCAGGATATAAGAAAATATTTGAGGCTTGTTTCTGAGGATAGAATAAAATTCTTAAGGAGATTCGGAAGAAGATTGCATAGAGGAATAAGTGAGGGAGAAAAATGGGTGAGGATAACATCACTTGGAGGATATAGGGAAGTTGGGAGGTCTTGCACACTTCTCTCTACAAATGATAGCAAGATATTGATTGATTGTGGGTTGGATGTTTCATCAACTGAAAATGGCTCTCCATACCTTCATATGCCAGAAGTATTACCCTTCGAATCCATAGATGGTGTTGTTGTAACCCATGCCCATCTTGACCACTCCGGACTTGTTCCAATGCTTTTCAAATATGGATATGATGGACCTGTTTATTCAACATACCCAACAAGAGATGTTATGGTTCTTTTACAGATGGACTATTTGAGGGTTTGCGCTGATGAGGCAAAGAAAGCTCCTTACAGTTCCGAGCATATAAGAAAAGAAATTCAGAATACAATCCCGCTAAATTATGGCGATACAATAGATATAGCACCAGATATAAAATTAACAATGCATAGAGCTGGACATATACTGGGCTCATCAATATGCCACCTGCATATAGGAGACGGACTTTTTAACATCGCATTTTCAGGAGATATAAAGTATGAAAAAACCTGGCTTTTCAGTGCGGCTGCAACCCATTTCCCGCGCCTTGAGGCAATTGTGCTTGAATCAACTTACGGAGGAAGGGATGATATTCAACCATCGCGCAAGAAGGCGGGTGAGCAACTTCGGGACATTATAAAGAGGACACTCGAAAATAAGGGGAAGGTTTTGATACCTGTATTTGCAATTGGAAGGTCGCAGGAAGTGATGATAGTAATTGAACAGCTTATGAAGGAGAAGGAATTGCCTCAGGTGCCTGTTTATCTTGATGGAATGATATGGGAGGCAACATCAATTCACACTGTTTATCCCGAATATTTGAATGCTGATTTGAGGAAAAAAATATTTCAGGAGGGAGAAAATCCTTTAATGGCTGAATTTTTTGAAAGAGTTGATAGCGTTGATAAAAGAAGGGAAATTATAGATGAAAGCAATGAATGCATTGTTCTTGCAACAAGTGGAATGCTTAATGGCGGACCAATAATGGAGTATTTCAAATCTTGGGCGGATGATTCAAGAAGCACTCTTATATTTGTTGGTTATCAGGCAGAAGGCACTCTTGGAAGAAAATTACAGAGAGGAAGCAAGGAAATTATTGTTGGAGGCAAGGAAATAAAAGTTGAAATGAATATTGAAACTTGTGATGGTTTCTCGGGTCATTCAGATAGAAATCAGTTAATGAATTTCATAAAAAATATTTCCCCAAAGCCAAAAAGGATAATATTGAATCATGGAGAGGAAGTAAAATGCATGGACCTGGCAGCAAACTTATACAAAAAATTTGGAATAAAAACACTTGCAATAAAAAATCTCGAGACAGTAAGATTTAGATAAGAATTATAAATAACCAATTGATTATAGTAAGGTGAATAGCATGGAGAAAAGGGTAAAAGCAATTGGCATTTTGATATTGCTATCCTTAGTATTTTTTATAAAAAGTGCAAATGCTGAATTGGTTGCTGATTTCTATTTCGAGCCAGAAACACCACTAACATTTCAAAATGTTTTTTTCTGGGATAACTCCACATATAATGGAGAAAATTTAACAAATTGTCCATATGCTGTAAATTTTTCCTGGAACTTTGGGGACGGAAGCATAAGTTATGAAAAAAATACAAATCATACATATTCCATCCCTGGTGTATATAATGTTACACATGAATTAACCTTATACAATGAAAGCGGAATTATAGATAGAAATGCGGTTGTAAAGCAAATACATGTGCTCAATCGCCCGCCCGCCGCAAAATTTTACTGGATGGCGGAGGGCACCAATTTTACTTTTTTGGGAAATTTTAATTATGATGCAAGCAACGATTTAGATGGATATGTAGCAAATTATACCTGGGATTTTGGGGATGGAAGCACTGGATACGGAGCGGTTGTAATGCATACATACACAATTTCAGGGAGATGCAATGTTACCTTGACTGTTAGAGATAATAATGGTTCAGCAAACTCAATAACAAGGGAAATAAATATTTCAAATAAGATGCCTGTTGTAAATTTTTCATGGGAGCCATCAAGTCCTACATCTCTTGATAATATAACATTTACAAGCAATTCATATGATACTGATGGATATATAACCCAATGGATATGGGATTTTGGTGGAGGAAATATATTTTATAACAGCACAATTTCATATAAATACAATGATAGTGGAACCTATCGTATATATCTATTTGTAATAGACAATGAAGGAGCATTTAATTATACCTGGAGAGATGTTGTGGTTTATAATATTCCCCCATTTGCAAATTTCTCATGGGAGCCGTTTTATCCCATACCAAATAAAAATATAACATTCGATGCAAGCAACAGCTATGATTTAGATGGATATATAGCAAATTATACCTGGGATTTTGGAGATGGAAGTGCTGGTTATGGAATTGTTGTTGAGCATTCTTATAATTCATCTGGAACCTATAATGTTACTTTAACTGTTTTTGATGATGATAATGAAAAGGCAAATATCACCTACTCTATTTTAGTCGCGGATTTTTATGTTGATGAAAATGTTTATGACCCAGACAACCATACATGGAATAGAATAAATGACGCATTGAATAATGCAAGCAATGGAACATATATTTATATAAGGGAAGGAATATATGAAGAAGATATAGAAGTTAATAAAGAAGTTTTAATAGAGGGAATAAATGCAACAATACATGGAAATGTAAGTTTGCTTAAGGGAGTGATTTTTTACAAAATTAATTCAAAAGGTTTTTCATTTTCCGCAAAAGAGAATTGCTCTGTAGAGAATTGCAATTTAGAAGCAAATAAAATAAATATAGAAAAAGGTAATTCCTTTTCTAAAAATAAAATTAAAGGAGGAATTGAAACAGGAGATAAAAATATCTTTAGAAATAATTCCATAGAAGGGGGAATTGAAGTAAATGGCGAGGAAAATGAATTTTATGAAAACTTAATTTATGGAGCATTTTATGGGTTCAATGTTAAGAATGGGGCAAATAAAATAATAAGTAATGAAATAAGTGGATGCATATATGGCTTGTATCTAAGAGAATTTAATGAGATAGTCAGCAATAATATAAAGTCAAACGGATTTGGAATCTATATAAATGCAAGCAACTTTTTTATTGGATATAACAAACTGGAAAATAATTATTATGGATTATATGTAACAAACTCGATCAACACAACATTTTTTGATTTATTCCTTTCAAACAACACATTCTCAATTTATTCAGATATCTCCTATCTATACATTGAAAATGTTACAATAGATTATGGAAAAAATGGAATTTTCATTAATTCAGGAGAAATAGTAAATTCTTCAATAAACAATCTGGAGAATGGAATAATAGGAAATAATATAACAATAAGGAATTGCTCAATCAGTAATTGTAAAATAGGTATGGAAAGCAATAATTCACAAATTTATTACAGCATATTTGAAGAAAATGATGCTGGTGTTTATATAAACAATACATACATAGAGAACTGCTCATTTTCAAAAAATACTTATGGAATTAAAGCGGGAAATGGTAATAGGATATCAAATTGCTCATTTTCAAACAATTCAATTGCAATAGTGTGCGAGGGAAACAACAATTCAATTTACTCCTCAACAATTTATAAAAATAACGGAGGAATATATTTAAAAAATTCTTTTAATTCAGTTTATGAAAATATAATAAATGAAAATGAATATGGCTTGAGAATTTTCTTCTCTCCATATAACAACATTTCTGGAAATAACTTCACGGGGAATAAATACAACTTTGATATGGAAGGAAGTGAAATCTCTCATTTTTATCAGACAATATATGAAAATAATAAAGCAAATAATCTATCATTTTTGTACATGAGGAACGCATCAAACATCGAAATAAATGGAAGCTATGGTTATCTCGCCCTGGTTGAATGCAGAAACATCTCGCTGGTTAATTTCAGCAACTCGCATGCGGGCGAGGTGCTGCTGGCGGGATGTGAAAATGTAATGATGAGAGGGGGGGCTGTGGGAGAAAATATAGAAGGAATTTATGTTCTGAAGGGAAGGAATTTATCTTTTGAGAACTTAGTAATAAGCAATAATTCATGGGGGCTGTCGTTGAAATCTTCTCAGGATTTGCTGATTTATAATTGCTCATTTGAAGGAAATACAAAAGGTATTAATCTATTTAACATTGAAAGAGAGTTTTCTTATGTAAGGATGACTTTGCTAAGTTTTTATGGAAATATTTATGGTTTCAGCATAGAGAATGTGGAAGGAGTTGAAATTCAGCAAATAAACGCACTTATGAATAATATTGATGGAATAATATACAATGGAAATGTTTCATTGAATAATTCAAATATTTCATTTGTATCATTTAAAAATTCGGATTTAAATATATCAAATTCATGCATCGAAAAAATTTATGGAGAAATTTCAAAAATTTCAATATTAAATACTTCGGTTAAAAAATTCGATGCTACGGAATGCAATCTTTATATGCAGAAATGCAATCTATCGGGAAATTTCAGTTCAAAAAATGGAAATATTGATATAAACAACAGTGTTTTTTATAAAAATGGAGAAATATTATTTAATTCTTCGAGTGTTTCAATAAGAAATTCATCTTTTGAAAGTAATAGTATATCCAAATTCATAAATGTTACTGGATTTTTAGAAAATAGCATTTTGGCAAACAACAGCATCGGAATTTTGATTGAAAATTCAAAATTTTCATTGATAAACATAACAGGTTATAAAAACGATGTTGGAATTAAAATAAATTCATCAGATTGCAGATTTTCTTATGGAAATTTATCGGAAAATAATATATCAATTCTTGCTGATGGAGTAAATAACATAATTGAAAAAATATTGATCCATCACAACAAAAAAGGAATTTTGCTCTATGGAAACAACACTCTAATAAATTGCTCTTTCTGGAGAAATGAAGTTGGAATTGAGGCATATGGAAGCAGCAGAATATATTCAAATAATTTTGTTTATAATTCAATAAATGCAATTGAAAGAGGGAATAACAGCTGGAATACAAGTTATCCACAAGGAGGCAACTACTGGCATGACTATTCTGGAAAGGATATAATGAAAGGTGAGGGACAGAATATAAGTGGCAGTGATGGAATTGGAGATGCACCATATAAAATAAACGGAAGCTATGATTTCTATCCTTTGATGGAAAAATGTTCAGCAGCTTTTATTCCAAACGAGAAGCCAATTGCAAAATTTTATTTCTATCCATCTTTGCCTTTCTCTTTTGAAAACATAATGTTCTTCGATTCATCATATGATGAAAATGGAGATAATGACATAGTTTCGTGGCTCTGGAATTTTGGAGATGGTTCAACAAGCAATGAAAGAAATCCAAACCACAACTATACAATTCCTGGAAATTATACAATAACTTTAACAGTTAAGGATAAAAGCAATGAAACTGGCATCTTTTCGCTAAACATTTCAATAAAAAATGTTCCTCCATGTGCAGATTTCTCATTTAAGGAAAATGCAAAATCATATGAGGTAATTGAATTTAATGCAAGCAATAGCTATGATTTGGATGGAAGCATAGTTAATTATACATGGAGCTTTGGAGATGGAGGCGTTGCCTATGAAAACATCTCCCATCATAAATACATAAAGCCAGGAATTTATAAAGTTAAACTTGTTATTATTGATAACAATGGAAGTAAAAAAGAATTGGAAAAAGAAATAGAAATAACCAACAGGGAGCCGAGCGCAGATTTTATATTTTCACCAGAGGAGGTGGCTCCTGGCGAGGAGGTATCATTTACTGATTTATCAACAGATATGGATGGAGAAATAATATCATATATCTGGAAATTTGGAGATGGAAATGTTTCATACGAGAAAAATCCAATGCATGTATATGAAAAACCTGGAGAATATGAAGTAACATTGATATTAAAAGATGACTGTGGGGCAAGCTCAACCATAACAAAAACAATAACAGTAAAGAAAAAAGAGGCCCCAAGCTTCGAGTTCATTTTATTTGCAATCGCAGTTTTGCTGATAATCTCAAGGAAAAGAAAAAAAAATTAAATAAAAAATTCCAATATATCTAATATGAAAATAATTGGAATTACGCTTTTCTTATTTGCAATTTTTTCAAAGTTTAAATTTTAGAAATGAGTGCAAAAAATATCCTACAATTTATGTTTCTATTGTATCCCATAATGAAGCACCAACAAGTTTTGATGATGAAAATTATTTTTGGAGATATAGAGGAGATTTATTAAAGCTTTCAAATATGCTATATGAAGAAGGAGTAAAATTTAATTTTCAATCTGATTGGGATTTTTTGCTCGCTGAAATCAAGTTATGATAAAGGAAATTCTTCAACAAATGGAAAAAATCTATTAGGATATTTAAAGGAGGATTTGGGTTTCGAAATCAATACCCATAGACATGAAAAGGTGATATAAATATGCTGATGTAGGCTTATTTAATTCATTCTCTAGGTGTTGAGCTTTCAAATGTAACTGGCGGGCTTGTTGAACATCCCCCAGAAGAATCAAAAATCGAGTATTTTAGAAAAACATTGAATGGCTTAAAATTCAATTATTCTTGTAAAGCAGAAATTTTATGAGATGACTCAACAAGTGGCCATTTAAATGAAGAAAGTTTATGGGTATCTGGAATATGGAGACCAAAAGATAATGAGAATTTTTTAACTAATGATGAAAATTTTATTCCTCATATAGGAGAATATCAACCAAAATGGAATGGCTTGCATAGATTACCGCAGAAGCAACAAAATGGTGAGTTTAAAAAAAACAAGATACACACACAATCAATTTTTATACCTCAAAATTTCATAGAAAATTTTAGACAAGAAATTAGGAATCTTTCTTAATATGAAGATAAGGGATTAATTAAGTGGGATGGATTAAGTGGGGGTATAAATATATGATATAGAGAATAAAATGCCCAACCAAATATTTATTCATATGTTTTATATGGAAATTGAAATTAAAAAACCAGGTTGAGAATTTTCTTTATATTTTTAATAGAGAAATTATGAAAATTGAAAAAACAATAATAATGAGATATATAAATGTTGAAGCAGAGGTCATTTGCTATATAGATGAAGTTTATTTTTATTTAAATGGAATTTTGATTGAGAAAGATTCTACTCCTCCTTTTGAATGGAATTGGATTAAATCTTCTATTGGAAAATATATCTTAAAAGTTATTGCAAAAGCTGGAGCATTGAGCAAAGAAAAAGAAATTGAGGCAATTGCTGTAATAATCTATTAGCATGCAATATTAATGGGCCCGGCCGGATTTGAACCGGCGACCATCTGGTTATGAGCCAGACGCTCCACCTGGCTAAGCTACGGGCCCACAAAATAATAGCAATTTGTAAATTTATTTTTTTCTATCGAAAAAATTAAGACAGGGCAAATATTAAACTGTTTTTTCTTTTCTTAACAAATCATCATATTTTAGATATGCAATGAGTAATATTATTCCAATGATTAGCCCACCCAATATAAATCCTATTTACAACCCATAAAAGTTGTTTTTCCTTCGCCTTGCTATATTCCTTATTATCTATGAAATTATTTATTTCCCTGATATTGCTCCTTATAATTAAATTAATTACCCCGAAAACTATGAAAATTATTCCTATAAATATTATAAGGGTAACAACTCCTATTACAAAAAATATTATAGCAAATATAAGTGATATTATCCCAGCAACATTATTTAAATCTTTTATTGTTTGTGCTTCAGGTGGCAGTTCCATGGTGTAATATTATAATTTATATTTATAGTATTTGGTAAAAAATTTTTACAAGTAAACAGTTTTCTTTTTATACTCTTCTTTTATAAAATTTTTATGAAGAGGGTAAGAGTTAGAATATACGGAAGAGTTCAGGGAGTTTGGTTCAGAGCACATACAAAAGAAATGGCGGATAAACTTGGCTTGGGTGGATGGGTAAAAAATATGCCAGATGGAAGTGTTTTTGCCGTTTTTGAGGGAGATGAAAATAAAATAAAGGAAATGATAGAGTGGTGCCATCGGGGGCCACCTCTCGCAAAAGTGGAAAGAGTGGAAATAGAAGAGGAGGAGATAAAAGGAGAGAAGGATTTTAAAATAAAGTATTAGCCTATTTCAAGACCAATTTTTTTAATTTTTTCCTCAATTCCTTCAATTTTGCCATGCAAATATGCCATCTCGCAATAAGGTGTTGAATTTTTCATTTTAAGCAAAATTTCATCATCTAATTTCACATATTTAGGAGCTATATGCCCGAAGGCAACATTTTTTTCAATTGCAATCTCGCTAAATCTGGGGGCATAATGTCCCCCACCTATCCCTATTGCAACCTTTGCTTTTTCCTCATTCATTTCAAGAATTGTTTCCGCTATTGCCTTGCATGCCTTTTCGTCATTCCATTCTTCCTTTGTGCTCCCCACCTCTATGAAAAAAGAGGGTTTTTCTAAATAGGGGCCGTGGTGCGTTGCTTCATAACAAACTTCATAATCTCCCAAATTTTTTTCTTTTAGAATTTTAAGAGCGCTTAGCATTAAGAGAGGACTGCATTTGACGAGTTTGCCATCTTTTCCACCATATTCAGCAATTCCAAAATTCCCTATAGCATGCACACTCAATGTTTTTCTGTTTTGTAATGATGCATGGCGAGATGCAAAAACTAATGTATCTACTTTATACCCTTTTGCCTCTATTTCCTTATCAATATCATCATGATAGATATGTAAATCATCTATAAAATACAATAAAAAATTATCAGAAATATAAACTTCTTTCTCCTTTTTCCATTTCCTTTTTTGCATTATAAACCTTGAAATATTTATACTTGCTTCATCCTCTTTTGAAAAAATTATACAGAACATAAAGGAATAACTTAAATAGATAAAAAAATATTTTGTTAATGCCTCTAAACAGGGATAAGAAAGAGATAGAAGATTTCATAAGGAAGCTTGAACAGCAGGCATTAGAAACAGCTGAAGAAAGGCACCCAATTTATATTGAAGCGGGTTTGAAAGATGCAAAACTAATACTTGATGTCGGATGCGGCTCGGGAGCGGTAACAAAGGATATATGCAATCATACAAATGGAGAGGTTATTGCAATAGATGAGTCCTTTGAAATGCTTGAAATAGCAAAAGAGGTTCTTGAAGGTATAAGAAATGTTGATTTATGCATTGGAGATGCTCATTATCTTCCTTTCAAAGATGATACATTTGATATTGTTACATGCAATCTTCTTTTCATGTGGGTAAAAGAGCCACAAAAAGTAATAAATGAAATGGCAAGAGTTATAAAGAAAGGAGGAAAGGTTGTTGCAACTCTTGAGCCAGATTTTGGAGGAAAAATACACTGGCCTCCTTTTCCAAAAGTTGATGAAATATTTTCGGGTAAAGCAATAAAAAATAGAGGAGGAGATCCATACATAGGAAGAAAATTGAGGATGCTGTTTGTAAGAGCTGGTTTAAAAACAAAAATAGGGCTCGGGAATAAAAGAATATGGAGTTGTGAAGAAGATAAAATCTCTTATTTAAGGGCAAAAAATTTTTATGAAAATGTTTTAAGGAGAGAAGGGCTAAGTGACGAGGAAATAAAGGAATGGGAGGAAGAGCACATGAAGGCAATTGAAGAAGGCATAGAATTCAATTTCTTTCCCCAGTTCTATGCAATAGGAATAAAAGAATAACTATTTTTTCTTCAGTATCAGCAATATTGATGGAAGCAATGCTATTGAAGCAATAAAAGAGTAAAGAATAGTTAAACACATTATAACCCCAAATTGCCTCTCGGGCGGCATCGGCGAGAAAATGAGCATGGAAAAGCCGGCGATTGTGGTGAGTGCGGCTCCGACTATAGCTGAACCAGTTGAAGAAAGGATTTCAGTTATACTTTCCTTACTTCTATCTGATTTCCTGAATTTATCAGTTATGTGTATGGAGTATGTTATTCCTAAGCCAATTGTAAGAGATGTTACCATTATTGTCATCACATTTAATGAATAGTTCATAAATGCCATGCTTCCAATAATCCAAATGGAAGCGAGTCCAACAGGAACAATATTCAAGATGCCGAGAATTAAATCTTTATATATAAATGCAAGAATTATTGCAGAAATTATAATGCACATTAAAGTGGATACAACCTGATTTTTTACAAGAGAAGATGTTATTGTATATGTTAATATGGTTGGTCCTGTAATTATTGCATTTCCTACCTTATCTTCCTTGAGTTGATTATAAAATTTTTCTATATTTTTATTCAAATCACCACTTGCAGAAATTGCATTATTATAGATTCTAATAACTGTTGCATCGTATTCACCATTTTCTCTATGCAAAACTCTCTTTACCTCTTCTTTATATTTATCACTTTCATATAAATAATCATAAATATTTTTTACATCTTCATCGCTTTTCGGGATTCCATCCTCCCCTATATTAAATTTTTCAGCAAATGTTCTATTTTCCTTAATCGCATCTTCGATAATGCTAACTATGGATAAAACTTTTATCCCACCATCTGGAGTTTTTACAACAAAATCATCATCCCTCATATTCTTTTGCATTTCTTTAATTTCTTTTAATGTTCTAACTCTGGTAACATTTTCTTCTATAAGGATATAATCTTCATTTTGACTGAAAAATGGAAAATCGCTACCTATCCTATTTAAAGTTTTTATTGAAGTGCTTTCCTCGGGCAGAAATTCTTCTATTCTAAAACTAGTTTTAACATTTGCAATTCCAAAAAGCATTATTATTGTAAAAATGAGGAAAGATAGAATAACAATTTTTGGTTTTTTAACAACAAAAATTGATGGCTTTTTAATCAAAAAATCAAAAGAAAATGATTTTTTATCAAATTTTCCTCCCTTTTTATCAAAAATATATCTCAAGGAGGCAAGGAGTGTAATTGTTACAATAAATGTATAGATTATTCCAATTGCACATAAAAATCCAAAATGCCTTAGGGGAGGGATTGTTGCTGTAAGAAATGATAAGAATCCAACACATGTTGTGATTGTTGCAAGGAATAAAGCTGTTCCAGTATTTGTTATTGCATTTATTATTGCATCACCCGCCTTTTTTCCCTTATTCCTCTCCTCTATATACCTATGGAAAAGATGTATTGAATAATCCACACCAAGCCCCATTATAAGAGGCATTATTGCAACTGATAGGGCACTGAAATTTATATTTAAAATAGCCATCGTTCCAAATGTCCATATCAGAGAAATGAAGAGACCAAACAATGATAGCAATACATAGGATATTTTTCTGAAATCTAAGAATAAAAGAATTGTTATCGCAATAAATATTCCAATCCCTATTATTCTATTTGATTCATCGGTTAGTTTGTCTATTTCATATGATACTATTTTTTCGCCAGTAGCTTCGCCTCCTTTTATATTCTTTAATTTCTCATAAAAATCAGAAAAATCAGAAGAATTTAACTCTATAACAATAATTGTTGATTTCGCCTTCATATTTTCATAATCTTTTGACAAAAGAACAAGTGCAGAATTTTTCATCTCATCCATGAATTCAGGTTTTATGAAGAAGACAAATGAAGAATTTATTGAAGCAATTTCCTTCCATAAATTATCAATATCCCTAAGCGACAGGTTGTGATTCAAAAAATCCATCCCAAAAATTTTCTCATCTATCACAAGCCCCAACCACGGCAGGCGGTATTTTCTTATTCCGCCTTTAATATCCGCCAGCTTTGATGGGATTGCCATGCTTCCAAATTTCCCTATGCCAAATTTACCTATTTCTTCCTTATCAATTTCAATAACTATTTTGTTTTCTGAGAGATAAAACCTGCTTTTATCTAATTTAATCGGAAAATATGTTCCATTATCAAAAACCCAAAGATAAACATTTGATTCAACATCCTTCTTCCTTAAATTTTCTTTTAATCCAGCCCCAATTATCCATATGGCGGGCAAATCAAATCTGGCTGATATTTTATAGGGAATTGAATTATTTCCTATCCTGCTTTCAAATTCTACAAACCATTCATATATATTTCTATAGTTATTTTTCTGGGGCAAATCATATAATTCCATAGAAAAGAAAATTTTACTCTCACTTTCCCTTATGAAAAGAGATTTTAAATAATTGTGCGAAAAATTATTTTCCGCAATTTTAATCTCGCTATAATTTTTTTCATGCATCAAATCATTTAATGCATAAATTATTTCTTCATCAGAGCAATCTTTCATGCTCTTCCCATATTCAATGTTGCATACAATATCAATAATGCTTGCGATACTGAAGCAGGTGGCATTTCCTAATTTTTCAATTTCTTTTGATATGGTGTAAATTTCTCTTAGCGACGAAGCTTCAAGAACATTTTCATTTTCTATATACAGCATTAATGTATCCGAACTATCTGAACCACCTCCAAAATATTCTCCAACCCTTTTCTCCGCCCTGACAACTTCATTATCAGGAAGAAAATCATTGATGGAAGTGCTCATATTTATAAAAGGGATAAATGCAGAAAATAACAGAGTTATTAAAATTGCAATTTCAATGATTGTTACAGCCCTCCTTTCAATGCTCTTGCCTATCCTATCTAACACATGGTTTATAATTTTCTAATATTTAATTCTATTGTGGTTCTCATAATTTTCATAAATTCCAGTAGTTTCCAATGAGCTTTTTAATTTCCCTGACTATTTCCCTGCAATTTTTCCCTCCAGAATATTCCTCAAAACTTATCGGCTCGCCCTGAAGATGTGATACTTCAATTGCAGTTCCCTTTGCAATATTGTTGATTACATATCCTCCTTCAAGAATACAAACAATCCTACTTTGAATATTTTTGAATTTATCTATTATCTCCCCATAAAAATTTAATCCAAGGGCAAGTCCTCCAAGAGGGTCTGCATGATGGCTGTCAAATCCTGCAGAAATAAGGACAAAATCAGGTGAAAATTGTTCAGCAACTGGAAGCATAATTTCATCCATAATTTGCCTTACACATTCTTCATTGCTTCCATAAGGCAAGGGAGCATTAACTGTATATCCCTCTCCCTCTCCACCCCCTATTTCCTCTATTCTTCCTGTTCCAGGATAATGAGGGTAGAGATGAATTGATTGATAAAGAACATCTGCACGCTCATAAAATATGTCCTGCGTCCCATTTCCATGATGCACATCATGGTCAAAAATAAGCACTTTTTTACCTCTTTCAGTTAGCCAATTCGCAGCAATTGCCACATTGTTAAAAATGCAAAATCCCATCGATGCCCGCCTGGTGGCGTGATGGCCTGGCGGGCGCACGACCGCAAATGCGTTCTTATCTCTTCCCTTGATTATTTCATCACAAGCTTTAATAGCCCCTCCAGCAGCAAGTTTTGCAACCTCATATGAAAATTCGTTTGTATATGTATCCATATCAAGCCATCCAATTTTTTTTGCTCTTTCAACCATATTTGCATCATGAACTTTTTTAATTTCCTCTTCACTTGCTTCATCTGGCTCAACAAAATTCAATTTTTCATAAAATGGCATTTTTTTAAGTAATTCAATTATTGCAATAGCACGGGATGCATTTTCTACATGCGCTGGATTATCATGAAGTAAAAATTTATCTGAATAGATTATAAGGGTCATAGAGATAAATGTTTATTTAATATTAATTCTTTGCAAATTGCTTTTTCAATTGCTTTTTTAATTACTCCTTCATTTATTTCTTTTTCCATCTCTTTTATTTCTTCAATTTCTGCTTTTATTGCTGGATGCTTTGCAACCATAAATGAACAGCAATCTGGCATATGCTTTATAGAGAATTCATATGTACCAATTTTTCTTGCCAAATCAACAATTTCATTCTTATTCATACCAATCAATGGAGAAAATACAGGCAATGAAGATGCTTCATATATGCATGCAAGATTTTCAATTGTTTGTGAAGCAACCTGTCCAATGCTGTCACCAGTTACAATTGCCTTTGCCTTCTCTTTTTTGGCTATATTATTTGCAATTTTCATCATTGCTCTCCTATAAACAATCATTCTATACTTCGATTTTATATTTGAAATAATTTCATTTTGAACATCTGAAAATTGTAGAAGATAAATTTTTGTTTTACCCTGAAACCCTGCAAGTATTTTTGCAATTTCCTCGATTTTATTTGGGTAAGCTACAAGATTTTCATTATAAAAATGCAAAAAAATATTTTTACAACCTCTTTTCATCATGAGGAAGGAGGCAACAGGCGAATCTATTCCGCCAGAAAGAAGAGATATTACTTTTCCCTGGCTTCCGACAGGCAGGCCGCCAATTCCCTTTATTTTTTCTGTATAAATATATGCCCTACTTTTGCATATTTCAATGAATATGGTTAGCTCGGGTTTTTCAAGATTAACTTTTTTATTCAATTTATTTTTTATTTCTTCACCTACAATTCTGTTTATCTCCTGCGAGTTATATGGAAAATTCTTATTTTCTCTTTTTGTTAAAATTCTGAAGCTTTTAAAATCTATTTTTTTGGAGATTTCAACTGCTTTATTTTTTATTTCCTCAATATCAGGATTTGTCTCATATGCAAAAGAGAAATTTTCTATTCCAGGAATATTTTCAAGAATTTCCCTTCCTTTATCCTCATAAACTATTATTCTTCCATGCTCTCTTCTTACCCTCGCTCCTTTAATCAATTCCTTTATATTTCTGATAAGATTTTCTTCAAAAAAAATTCTATTTTTTCCCTTTATTCCTATTTCCCCATAATGCACAATTATCATTGACAAACAAATCCTACATTTTTAAAACTTTTTCCATATCAGCCAAAAATTGCTCAGCATTTCTATATCCAACTGTTCTATACACTTCCTTTCCATCCTTTAAATAAACTATCGTTGGAATTGAGCTTACATTATATAAATTTGCAATTTCAGGCCGCTCATCCACATTAACTTTTATAGCAACAAAATTTTTCATCATCTCCATTACTTCCTTACTTTTATATGTATCATTTTCCATTCTTCTGCAAGGAGGGCACCAATCTGCATAAAAATCCAAAATTGCAATCTTATTTTTATTCAAGCTTTCTTGCAATCCTTTTTCATAATCAAGCCATGAAATTTCTTTTGCCTCTTCTTTTATGCAACCCAAGAGAATAACCAAAATAAAAAACAATAAAATTTTCTTCATTCTAATCTTATATATTCATTTTTTTCCAGCATTTTAATAAATATGCCCAGCCCGCCAGCCTTTTCCTTTCCATATTTTTCTTCAATCATCTTCATTATGTCCTCAATGCTATTTTTACCGTCAAAGCTTTTCCATGCAAATGAGCCAACTTCATCTAAATTCACTATAAAATATTCTGGTCTTTTTAAGATTTTGCAAATAATTTTTCCAAATTTACTACGAAATTTCATTATTTTAAGCCTTACAAGTCCCTCTTCCTCAAACCATTCAACATTTCTCACTGGCTTTAAAATCTCATCCTTCATTTGCCATCCTGAATTCCCTTAGCACAATATATCCGAGCAGAAATGCAATATATCCCCATACAATCATTCCAGGCCAGGCAGGCGCATCTTCAAGCACTCCCAAATCAACATGCAATATAATCAGAAATGCTCCTATTATACCCATCAGTGCTTCGCCAGCAATTAAGCCAGCGGAGAAAAGCAAGCCTGTTCTATGAGCTTTTTCTTTCGGCTTTATACCCGTCTCTTTTATTGCCATTTCCCAATCGCTCAGCTCTTCCTCCTCCTCAGGAGCCTCTTTCCTAAGTTTTCTATCAACAATTGCTCGAACAATTCCTCCAGCAAGTATTGGAACAGTTAGAGTAAATGGTAAATATATTCCAATTGCAACAGGAAGAACAGGTATATCCATCAATATGAGGACTACTGCAAGGAAAGCTCCAGCTATTACAAACGGCCATACAATTTCTCCCCCTATAACTCCCCTAACAATTCCACCCATCAGAAATGCCTGAGGAGCTGGTAAATCAGCGCTCCCTATCCTGTATGCCTTATCCAATGCCTGTATGACAATTGCAAGAACTGGGGCTGCAGCAGCAACACCTATAATTTCTGCAATCTGCTGTTTCCATGGGGTGGCGCCGAGCATTTGTCCAGCCGCCATTGATTGAAGCACATCCCCACTTATTGCCGCTGCACAGCATACAACAGCCGCCATACCTATTACTATTGTCATTCCTTCATAGCCCGTCGCTCCAAACGCAAGCATCAATATGCTCACAAATAAAAGAACTGCAACAGTTACTCCAGAAATTGGATTGTTTGAAGAGCCAAGCAGACCAGCCATATAGCCAGCAATTGCTGATGCAACAAAAGCAAGAAAAACAAGAATGACCGCCATGAATAAGCTTACTGCATACATATTGCTGAGCCAGGCATATATCAGGAAAATAGGTATTATAAGTAGCCCGATAGTAACGAAAACCTTCTTTATATCCAAATCCCGCTCTGTTCTCTTTTTGGCTTCAACAGCTCCTCCTCTCAACCCAACCACTGCTTCCTTAACTCCGTGAAGAAGATTTTCTCTTAATTTCCAAATAGTATATAGTCCGCCTACAACCATTGCTCCAACACCAAGGTAGCGAACATAACTGCTCCATATCTCCATAAAACCTTCAAGAGCTGGCATTCCAGCAGGTAAGCCAGTGGAGAGAATGATAAGAGGTGTAATTATAACCCACCCAAGCAGCCCGCCAGCAAAAACATAAGCTGATATTTGTGGCCCTATTATATAACCAACTCCAAGAAGAGCTGGAGAAGCAGCAACCCCCCCATAAAAATAGCCACTGCTTGATTTTCCCATCACTCCATATTTACCAGCATAAAAAATTTTCTCAACCTTTCCTTTAAATACATTTAATGAAACCTGACATAGCTTAACTATTCCTGCAAGAATTGCTCCCGCAAGCATCCAAAAGCTACTCCCCTTCCCTTCTTTCCCCACAGCTGTATTTATAACTGCAGCAACCGCAACACCTTCAGGGAAAGGCAAATCGGTTTTTACTATTAATGCCCTCCTCAGCAATACCATCCATAGAACTCCAAGAACACCCCCAACAAGAGCAATTATAGTTGTTTCCCAGTAATGTATTTCATGCCAAGCCCCAATAACAACAAGGGCGGGAATTGTAAAGATAACGCCCGCCGCCAGCGCCTCGCCAGCAGCAGCCCCCATCATCCCAAGAGTTACTTCAAGAACCGTTGGCTTAAATGGCTTGAGCAAAGCAAGAGCCATTATTGCCCCTGGAATTGCGGCAGATACAGTCATACCTGCATACAAGCCAAGATAGGCATTTGCTGCACCCATTATAATTGCAAGCAAAGCCCCAACAATAACCGCCCTTAATGTTA
The DNA here is from genome assembly GCA_014361245.1 of Thermoplasmatales archaeon. Taxonomy (NCBI): domain Archaea; kingdom Methanobacteriati; phylum Thermoplasmatota; class Thermoplasmata; order Thermoplasmatales; species Thermoplasmatales archaeon. The sequence goes on from JACIWB010000024.1 coordinate 19,836, forward strand.
GTTCTGCAACACTTTTTTCAGCTGGTATTAGCGATTTAAAATTTTCCCTGCTCATTTTTCTCCCTCCAGCATTTTTTCATAATCTTTTGAATTCATAAGAGATTTTAAATCTTCCTCGCTTTCTATTTCAACTTCAAAAATCCATCCCCCATCATATGGCTCACGGTTTATTAAACCTGGATCATCATTTAATGCCTCATTTACTGAAAAAATTTTACCGCTGATTGGAGCATAAACTTCTGAAACAGATTTAACTGATTCAAGAGTTGCAACAACTTCTCCTTTTTTAAAATATTTTCCAGATTCTGGCAATTCAACAAATACTACATCAGTAAGCTTATCCTGTGCATAATCAGTTATTCCAATTCTTGCAATCCTATTTTTTTTGAGTACCCATTCATGTGTTTTTGTGTAAAGCAGATTTTCCCTGATCTCCATATAAATGGAATGCTAACATAAATTTAATCTTTTTGTGTTACATAGAAGCCGGTATCTCCGAAAGTGAAAATTTAGAAAAAATTATTTCCTGAGGCAAATAGTAAATCTTTAAGGAAATTAAATAGATTTTGTTTTAGTTTTGTAAAAAATATTATTAACTTTCATTCCAATAAAAATTCGATATATGAAGATGAAGAAATTTTGAAAGGAATAACATTTTGCTCAATAAGGGGAAGATACCTTGAAAATGGTTGCAAAAGATTGGAAGAAATAACAAAATATAAAATTCCAGATGCTGACACAGTTTATACAAGATTAAGTAAGAAAAATTTTAA
>JACIWB010000025.1 GCA_014361245.1 Thermoplasmatales archaeon
TAGAAACAAAAAGATTACTATTTTCCAGATTTAAAAAAGAAGATATGAGAAGGAAACATGTAATTGGAATGGCAATTTGCCATAACCTCCAGACATATATGACTATTTTTTATCCCTATAATTTTCTTTATGAATATGTTAAATGTAATTGATTTGTTCGACAACCCCTAGTATCAGACTTGTAAAATAAATAGTCAAATTTTTTAATTTTTTATATATCTTTAAAAAATTAATCTTATTCAAAAATAGATGAAAATTGGCATTTTCTTCAGTTACATCAAAAACCACCTTCTCTTTTGCTGCCACATTATTTTAATAATTTTCATTAAAAATATTATCAGGTTTGGAGGAAATATTTTTACTATAATACTTCAATAGTTTAGGAAAATAATTTATATTGCCTTCGATTTTAAAGCGATGTGCCTTGCAATTCCAGCTAAAATAATTGAAAAAAAGGGAAATAAAGCGATTGTGGATTATGGGGGAGTAAAAAGAGAAATAGATATTTCACTTGTAAATGCAAAGAAAGGAGATTATGTAATTGTTCATGCGGGTTTTGCAATCCAGATTATAGATGAAAAAGAAGCAAGTGAAACGGTGAAAATTTTCGAGGAGATTTTGAAAAATGCATGAATTTTCTACAATGCAAAATATAATGGGCTTAATCATTGAAGAAGCAAAAAAAATAGGGGCTAAAAAAGTTATTAAAATTTATCTTGAAGTAGGTGAGCTAACTTTCCTTGCTGATGAACAGATGAAATTTGCCTTTAATCTTTTGAAGGAAGGGACAATTGCTGAAGACGCAGAGCTTGATATTAAAAGAATAAAGGCAAAAATTAGTTGCAAATGTGGTTATGAAGGGGAAATAAGATATGGAGAAAAAGATGAATTTCACATTATTTTCCCAATTATAAGTTGCCCCATTTGTGGAAATAAAGCAAAAATTTTGGAAGGAAGAGAATGCAGAATAAGGAGTATGGAGGTCGATATATGATTTTCAAACTTCGCAATAAAAATTTTGCAGATGCAATAATTAAGGAAATAAAAAAAATAGGGAATGGATTAAAGATAATGCATGTATGTGGGACACACCAGGATACAATTTTAAGATATGGTCTTGATACCCTGCTTGCAGAAAGTGGGGTTGAAATAGTTCAGGGACCCGGCTGCCCAGTTTGTGTTACAACACCTCTTGAAATAGAGAAGGGAATAAAGCTTGCTGAAAAGGGAATAACAATAGCAACATTTGGAGATATGTTAAGAGTGCCAGCAAGCAAAACACTCGAAAAAGTAAGAAGCGAAGGAGCAGATGTAAGAGTTGTATATAGCATAACAGATGCAATTGAGATAGCAAAAGAAAGAGAAACTGTTTTTATTGCAGTTGGGTTTGAAACAACCGCACCCTCAACAGCCATTTCATTGATGAGAGAACCAAAAAATTTCTCTATTCTAAGTTGCCACCGCTTTATTCCACCAGCCCTTGATGCAGTGCTTGGGATGGGGGAGATAGGGCTCGATGGTATAATATGTCCTGGGCATGTATCTACTATAATAGGGGTAAAACCCTATGAAAAAATTGCCAGAAAATATCGCATACCTCATGTGATTGCTGGTTTTGAGCCACTTGATGTGCTTCTTGCAGTTTATATGCTCGCTAAGCAGGTGGAAGAAGGGAGATATGAAGTTGAAAATGAATATAAGAGATGTGTGAGGGATGAAGGGAATGAAAATGCTTTAAAAATAATGAACGAAGTTTTTAGCAGAAAAGATGCTGAATGGAGAGGATTTCCAGCAATTAAAAAATCAAAAATGGAATTGAGGAAAAAATTTGAGGAATATGATGCCGAAAAAATTTATGAAGCATTACTTGCTGATGTTAAAGAAGCAAAAACTCCAAAAAATTGTAAATGCGGAGAGGTTTTGAGAGGAGTAGTAAAGCCCGAAGAATGCACACTTTTTGGAAAATCATGTAATCCATCACATCCTCTCGGGCCTTGTATGGTATCGATTGAAGGAGCATGCAATATTTCATACAGGTATAGAAAATGGATATAGAAATAGGGACTATTGAAGAAAGAATAATCAAAATTTTGCAAGAGAAATATCCAATTACTGCTGCTGAATTAAGTAAAAAAATTGGGATACCAGAGGAAAAGTTGATTTTTGAATTAAACAAATTGCAATCAAGAGGGATTATTATTCTTGAGCCACTTCCAGATAAAATATTCATAAGACTTATAAGATTTGATATAAGATTTGTTGGGAGAAGAAGGCAATATAAGTTTATAAAAAAGAAGAAAATAAAATTTAAGGAGGAAAAGGAAAAGAAAGATGATATGATGTATTCATAGCAAATCAATTTCCTCTATCAAGCCAAGATATTCTTTGCCCCTGCAAACGGCAACAACCTCACTCTCCTCCATAATTTTTATTATTTCTTCTCCCGCTTCATTTTCCCCGCATATCGGAACTTCTCTAACCAATCCTGTTAATGATGTTTCAAGTAGAGATGTTTTCTCCGGGTGGTAATCCTTTGCTTTTTCTTTCGTTGAAATAATTGGCAAAATTTCCCTTATACCTATTACTCCAGAAAATTTTTTCTCAGATAAAACTGGTATGAATTTTCTATTGCTATTTCTCATAATATTTATTATTTCGCCCACCTTATTTCTCTCCTCAACAGGTTGCACATATTTCATTAATTCCTTAGCAGTTTTTCCTATACCAGTAATCTTAAGAATATCAATCAGTCTTACATAACCAATTATTTCTTTTTCTGATGTAACAATCAGTTTATCAACACCGCTATTGACCATTACGCTTTTTGCTTTTTGTGCAGAATATGTCGCATCTATTTTTGGAACACCAACAACAAAGTTTTTTATTCTCTCATTTCCCATTATTTTACTTTTTATCAAATTTCTTTCATCTATTATTCCAATCGCTTTTTTATCTTTTGTAACTATTGGAAATTCTCCTTCCCTATATATGTAACCAAATATTTTTCTTATATCTTCATTTTCCTCAATCAATTTAAAATCTTTCCTAACAATTTCCTTTATCATTAAAAATAATAAGTTTTTCTTATAATAAAGTTTCTTATACCAGAATTAAATTATAAACAATGAAAGTCTGTTTAGGAGGAACATTTGATATAATACACGAGGGTCATGCCTCTCTCCTATCAAAAGCTTTTGAAATAGGTAGCGAAATTTATATAGGGATATCAAGTGATAAATTTGTTAAAGAAATGGGAAAAGAAGCAAGAAAATATGAAGAAAGAAAAAGAGAAATAGAAAAATTTATAAAAGAAAATAAATGGAAAAAGAAATTTAAAATAATGCCTCTTGAAAATATTTATGGCATAACTCTTGAGGAAAATTTTGATGCAATAATAGTTTCCCCAGAAACCGAGAAAAGGGCCAAGGAAATTAATGAAATAAGAAAAAGAAAAGGAATTAATGAAATCAGAATAATAGTAGTGCCTTATGTTATTGCTGATGATGGAATTCCAGTGACAACAAGCAGGATAAAAGCTGGCGAAATAAAATGTAAAAAGAGAATTAAGCCATTGAGGGTTTGCATTGGTTCAAAAAATGAAGTTAAGATAGAAGCAGTAAAGGAAGTTTTTAATGAATTTTTTAAAGGATTTAAAATAATTTATGACTTTATTTCAATAAATACAAAAAAACAACCATGGAACGAGGAAATAATTGAAGGGGCAATAGATAGAGCAAAAAAAGCATGCATTGAAAATGATTATGGAATTGGTATAGAATCAGGCATAAAAGAGGAAGGGGGATTTTATTTTATTGAGCAATATGTCGCAATTGTTGATAAAACTGGCTACACAACTATTGGAAAAAGTCCCTCTTTTGAGTGTCCTTTGCAACTAATTGAAAATCTTAGGGAGGGAAAAGAATTAAAAGAATTAATTCCATTTAAAAATAGGGAAGATGAAAAAAAAGGGGTTATATGGTATCTTTCAAAAAATATTGACAGGAGAGAGATTACAAAAATTGGAGTTGAAATGGCCTTGTTGCCAAGAAAAAGTTTATAATTTTTATCCCATTTTCATTACAAGCGGGGATGGCCCAGCCTGGTAAGGCGCAGGATTGCTAATCCTGTGGTCGTATGACCGCGCGAGTTCAAATCTCGCTCCCCGCGCTTCATAGAAAAATTTAAACTCAAAAATGCATTTATACCTATGAAAAATTTGAAAATTCTGTTTGTTGGATGTATTCTTTTAGCCAGCTCGTTGGTAACTGGGATTAATAACGAAAAAAGAATTTCTGAAAAAATAATATTTTCGGAGCCAAAGATACTAGAGAATGGATTTATTGAAATTAAAGAAGCAAATGGTTATACAAATGATGCTTATTCCCCCTGCCTGCCAATTTTCACAAAAACTTTTATTTTTGATTTGAAAACAGAGATAAAAAATGTTGAGATAATTCCTAAAAAAATAGAAAAAATAACACTCAACAAGGAAGTACCTTGCTCAGTAGGTGCTGTCTCAATAGGGAGAGAATTTAGCAATGTAAGAAATAAATATTATCTTGATGTTTATCCGGATAAATGGGGGATATTTAATATAGGTATCGGGCTCGATAAAATATTTTTAACTTTTGAATTGTATCCTATAAAATATCATCCTGCTTTAAATTTTGCTGAATATGCTGGAGAATTTGAATTGAAAATAATATATGAGAAAGGAAACTATGAAAATATCAACCAATATGATTTACTCATCATCTGTCCTCAAAAATGGAAGGATGAAATTTCCGAATTGAAGCAACACAAAGAAAGCAAAGGAATAAAAACAATAATTATTTCAACAGATGAGATTTACAGCGGAAAATATTTTTCTTGCAATGGTAGGGATGATGCTGAAAAAGTGAAATATTTCATTAAAAATGCAAAGGAGGAGTGGGGAATAAAATATGTTCTGCTATTTGGGGGAATGAAAGGACAGAGATTTTGGGAATGGTATGTTCCAGTTAGATATACAAATCTTGATGATAATTCAAGTTGGGAAACTGGTTATTTGAGCGATTTATACTTTGCTGACCTATATAAATATGAAAATGGAAGCATTGTTTTTGATGACTGGGACAGCAATGGGAATGGAATATTTGCTGAATGGAATAGTAAAAACAAGGATATTCTTGATTTATATCCTGATGTATATGTTGGAAGATTACCTGCAAGATATGACTGGGAAGTAAAACAACTAATAAACAAAATAATAAATTATGAGAATAATGCATTTGGAAAAGAATGGTTTAAAAGAATGGTTGTTATAGGTGGCGATTCCTTCCCCGACATAGAGGTTGGAACAGATTATATAGAGGGGCAGGTTGAATGTGACCATGCCTTAAGTTTTATGGAAGGTTTTGAGAAAATAAAAATATATGTTGAAGGAGGAGATATACAATTTACTCCTGAAAACGCAGAAAATATTCTTTCTCAAGGAGCAGGCTTTGTTTATTTTAGCGGTCACGGAAATCCAGCAAGCTGGGCAACACATCCCCATAATGATTTTGAAACATGGATTGATTTTGGATTGAAAAATATAAGAGCTCTTAGTAATGGAGAAAAATTGCCGGTTTTAGTTGTTGGTGGATGCCACAACAGCCAGTTTAACAGCAGTATCTTAAGATTTTTAACTCAAGGAATATGGGCTTATTATTTAGGAGAAATGACCCCTCAATGCTGGAGCGAGTTAATGCTGAAAAATACAGGGGGAGGAAGCATAGCAACTATTGGAAACACTGGTTTGGGATATGGAACAATAGGGGATGGGCCGGTGGATGAAGTTCCAGACAGCGTGCCGGATGGCGTGCCTGATTGCATCCAATATTTGGGCGGATGGCTTGAACCACATTTCTTCAAAGTTTATATGGATGGGAAGGATGTGCTTGGTGAGACATGGGCTAATACGATTGCAGATTATCTCAATCATTTTCCTATTGACTGGAGCAAAGATTGGGTAGGAGAAAGACCATATACAATTGAACTTGTTGACTGCAAAACAGTTCAGGAATGGGTTTTGTTCGGTGACCCAAGCCTTAAGATAGGAGGATACCTCTAATTACTTAATATTTTTCCCATAATTCCTTTCTTCTTGCCTCGAGCAATGTATTTTTTAAACCATTCCATTCGGCAAATGTTTTTATTCTTTTTCCATATATCTCATAAAGCATTTTCATTCTTTTCCTGTAGTCAATATCTCTCAACAAATGATGATCAAGTATAAGCTCGCAATCAGTTTTTTCCATTATTTCAATTAAATTTTTCTCCGCTTTCTGCAAATTTTCCATAGAAAACTTCCATCCAAGAAAATAGGAAGGGGGGCCATCCATTATAAGAATCTCTGGATTTTCCTCTATTATATATTCTTTCGCTTTTTCATAAACAGGTCCTTGCACATCTGATGCAAAAAGAATTTTTTTCTTTTCTTCAATACTAACCATAATTACATATCCAACAATTACTCCTTCTGGACCATGAGGGAAAGGAGGTGAGAATTTTATCTTAAACTCATCTTCCCTGTATTCATTTCCATCGCAGTATATTATTTTAGCTTTGTCACTGAAAATCTGATGAAAATAGCTACCTCTCTCCCGCTGACTCCTGTTGATAAAACTGTCTATCCTTTTAGCATATATTTTTTTTCCACAATAAAAGCTTTCTTCAGGGTCATAATGGTCATAGTGATAATGGGTTATTACAAAAATGTCGCATCCCTTGGCAATGTCCCCTATCTTTCTTTTCGCTTCATAAAGGGCATTTATTTCAATCTCATGGGGCGGCAGCCCGTATCGAGACGGCCCGAGGGCGGCGGAAGCATCTATAAAAACTTTTTTTTCTTTAATTTCAATTATAGTTGCCATTGAGCGAACGCCCATTGAATCAGAAAAAAGAGGAATAACTCTCATTGTAAATATATAGCAAATCTTAAATAAATTTTTTCAAAACAGAAAAGTAATTATTTATCTATTCTATTTTTCTTATGCGTGCTTTGATTATTGGCAGGTTTCAACCATTTCATATGGGGCATGCAAAACTCGCTGAAAATTCAAAAAAATATGAAATAATTTTTGCAATTGGTTCCGCATATGAAAGTTTCACTTTTGAAAATCCATTTACATGTAGTGAGAGATATGAAATGATTGTTCTTGCAATGAAAGAAAATAAAATTAAAAATTACCATATTGTCCCTGCTCCAGATATAAATAGATATGGGCTTTATGCAAAGCATATTGAAGAGATTATGCCATCTTTTGATATAGTTATTTCAAACAACCAGCTGATAAAGGAACTTTTTGAAAGAGAGGGCTATGAAGTTATCGAAAAACCCCTTTTTAAAAGAAATATTTACCAGGGTAAAATTATAAGGGAGAAAATTGCCAAAAAAGAAAAATGGGAAAATCTTGTTCCAAAAAATGTTGCAAATTTTATAAAAAAAATAAAGGGAGAGGAAAGAATAAGAAAAATTGCTGAAAAAGGTTGTAATAAATTCAAATCAGAATAATTCCCTTTTTTAATGCATATAAATAAACTTCATTGTATTCTGCCCGTGTTATTCTTCTATTTATTTCATGGTTTTCATATGCTTTGTAAGTTGGATAATACTGGTCCATAATGTTAACTGCTGCATTTGGGATATTTTCAGAGATCCATTCAATTACTGGCTTCGAACAGCAATCTATATGATTTGGAAGAATGAGATGACGCACTATCATCTCTCCGTTCCTGTAAGCTATTTCATGATTTCTTGTAACAATCTCAAAATATCTATCTATTTTTGATAAATTTTTTGCACATGAATTATTCCCATATTTAAAATCTGTAAGGTATAGATCAATAATGTATCTTAAAATATCCATCGTTTCTTCACTGCAATACATATTTGAATTCCATATTTGCGGAAGATTTGAATTACAATTTTTCAATACTTTTAATATGTATAGCAGATTAGGAGTTGGTTCTCCACCGACCCAATTAACATTTTTTGCTCCACTTTTTTCTGCTTTTTCTATTAAAACAGCCATTTTTTCTGGCTCAATATATAAACCATTTTCAAACTGAGAAATGTCCCAATTCTGACAATAAATACAGGAAAAATTACATCCAGAGAAAAATATTGTATATGAAGGAACCAGAACTCTTTCCTCACCATAATGTAAGAAATGAGATGATATTTTTGAATTTTTTACCCTACATTTACCCTTATTTTTATTTCTATCCACATAGCATCTATGCTCACAAAAATGGCAATTTCTGAATATATCTTCCACCTCCTCTATAATTTTTTCCAGTTTATCCTTATTTTTTGTATAATTATTTTCTGTTTTCCCCTCCAATATGGAATGATATCTCTCAAGCATTTTTCTTTATTTTTCCCTTGGGTTTTTCTTCGCTGAATATTTCCCCCTGAAAAACATAAACTTTTGTAGTATTCTTTTTCCATTCATTTTCTGGCAAACCAGCTTTAATGCAAGTATATCTTAAAAAATCAATAACATCCCATCCATATTCAACCGCTACTTGAGGTAGCAATAATCCACGATATATTCCTTTTTCGACCATCAAACCATCTCTTCCAATCTTTATATGCTCAGCATATTTCTCTGGTTCAACCTCGAGAAGTTTTGGCTTCGTCAATACAGTCACCTCAATAACAATTCTATCAAGTTCGTCCTCCATCAAATCGGGAAATCTCGGGTCATGGCAGGCGGAGACGGCAGATTCTTTTATTGCTTTTTTCAAGGGCATTATCGGTTCTGGAATGCCGATGCATCCCCGAAGCTCATTCTCTGGATATGTATTTATTGTAACAAAAACACCTCTGTTTTCCTCAAAATTTTCTAGTTCATCAATTTTTTTTCCTTTTACATGCTTTTCTATAACATCTCTTGCATATCTAACAAGTTTTTCTCCTTCTTCGATTGACAGCATTTTAATACTCTATTCCCATTTCCTCTCTATTTTTTCCAGCTTCCTTCAAAACTTTTTCATCAACAAATATGTCACATCCCTCTCTTACCGCAAGTGCTATACAATCACTTGGACGAGCATCAACAACAACTTCCTCGCTCTTATCATTTCTTACAAATTCTATATACAACTTTGCAAGGAATACACCATTAACGAGGTCATCTATCACTATTTTTTTTATCGATGCCCCAAGCAAATTTATTACTTCTATAAATAAATCATGGGTGAAGGGACGATGATATCTTTTCCCCTCCAAACCATTAATTATACTCTCCGCCTGGTTATGACTAACAAAAATTGGTAAAACAGTTTCATCATCAACAAGAAATATTTCAGAGTAATTATCGCCATGATATACATGAGGATATACTTCCATTTTTACTAAATTTTTATTCATGATAACTCGGCTAACCTCTTTATTCTATCAACTACATTTGGATGGGAAGAAAATATCTCCATAATTTTTTCAAAGGGGGTTGCTTTGGTTCTCTGTGAAAAATATTTTATTTCATATTCATCCAAATGACCATCTAGGTTTAAGTCAGCGCTTCTTAAATCGTTTATATCATTTCTGGCGGTTGAGGGATCTGTTGCAAAGAATGCTTTTACACCCTCTACACTTTTCAATTTAACCGAGGGAATACGTGATGTATTGGCAGTAATTCTGTATAGGGCGGAGGCGAGAGGATAGGATTTTCCAGTTAAGTTATATGAACCATAGTCTGCATAGTATTCTCTTAATCTGCTCACCCATAAAACTATTAGATTTGAAATCAAATAAATTCCAAAAGCTATTCCAGAAATTAAAGATGCTTTATTCCTATCCCTACCGTAAAGGGTGCTCCAGAAAATATAATAGCTTATTAGGGGAACAACTGATAAAAGAGTTATTACGATCATATCTCTATGCTTTATATGTGATATTTCATGCCCAATTACAGCTTCAATTTCTTCATCATTTAAAATTTCAAGTAACCCTCTCGTTACACATATCCTTCCGTCTCTCCTGCTTCTCCCAAACGCAAAAGCATTTGGTAAATCTATTTCCGATATTCCTACTTTTGGTTTCGGTATGGATGCTTTTTCCGCTAGTCTTTCAACAATCTCGTGCAATTTTGGCATTTCTTGCTCGCTTACATATCTCACCTTCATTGAAAATTCTACAATTTTTGGACTTATCAGATACTGTAAAACAACAACAAATAGTGCTATAAATGCTATTACCAATGGTTGGGCATATCCTGCAATGTAAGCAATTAAGGTTAGCAGTCCAAATATTATTCCAAATAACAATGCTATAGCAATTGCAAGTTTTGTATAAAGTGCTGCCATGCTTCTTTTCACATTAGCAATAAAAAAATTAAATATTAAAGCTTTACTGAGCTTTATAGGTGCTTTTTAACTTAACCAAAATTTTCGATAAAAATATTCATCCTATAGATGCATTTGATGATAAAATGCAAAGGGATGCAATTATTGAAAGAAAAATGTATCGTTAATGAGAGAAATAACTCCAGTGGAAATAATACTTTACAGCGTATTTCTATATCTGTGCAGATTGTCGCTAAGAGATGTATTTGAAAATAGCATCTCAGATAAAAGCCTCATTGTGTGCAATGCAAAACAGATGGAAGGGCATGGTATCTGATACTGAAAAGATAGAACATTTTGATAACTATTTTCCAAGCAAGAGATGGAAAATAAAACATGTGAAGCTCTGGTTTTCCATTTATGTTTTCTATTATAATTTGATAGAGCCATCAGAGTTTATCCAAAAACTCCCCATTTTTTTATTGTAGAGGGGTAACAATGGATAATGAACATGAAAGATTCATAGTAGCATTGCAGGGGATAATGCAATGCTAAATTTAACAGCACCGACAGCTGAACAAAGAATTAAAAAATTGAAAATTTGAAGCGAAGATATTTTATATTCAATAAATATAAAATTTTATGAAAATTTGTATTGATGGATGGAAAAGCGGTTTAACATTTTCATCCGCTCATTTTTTACCAGATTATTCAAATTGCTCCCGTCTGCATGGGCATACCTATGCGGTGCATGTTGTTATAGAAGGAGAGGTTTCATCTGGTATATTAATTGATTTTAGAATTGTAAAGGAGAAAATAAGGGAAATCATAGGCAAGATAGATCATAAGGTGATAATCTCTTCTGAAGGGATGCTGGAAATAAAGAAGGGAAGGGAAATTGAAATAAGATATAGGGATAGGAGATATGTTATTCCAGAGGAGGATTGCGCCCTGCTCCCGATTTTTTCATCATCTGCTGAAAATCTGGCAACATATATATTGAATGAATTTCTGAAATTAATAGATAAAAAAAATATAAGAAGGATAGAAGTTGGAGTTGATGAAGGATATGGGCAAGGGGCATGGGCAAAATGGGAAAAGTAGTTAGTCTGCTATCAGGAGGAATTGACAGTGCTGTTACTTCTGCAATTGCGAAGAGCAAAGGATATGAAGTTTATACCATCACATTTGATTATGGGCAGAGGCATAGAAAAGAAATGAAATGTGCGGAAGAAATTGCAAAATGGCTTGGAGCTAAGCATAAGGTGATAAAGGCGGATTTAAGGCAGATTGGAGGAAGTGCTTTAACAGATGATGTGCAGATATCAGATGAGTATGAAGGGATACCTCCTACTTATGTTCCAGCAAGAAATACAATTTTTCTTTCCTATGCTCTCGCATATGCAGAGGTTATTGATGCAGATGCAATTTTTATAGGAGTAAATGCGGTTGATTACTCTGGTTATCCCGATTGCAGGAAAGAATATATAAAGGCTTTTCAAAATATGGCAAAACTGGCAACAAAAAGAGGAGTAGAAGGAAAAGAAATAAAGATAGAAACTCCTATATTGTATCTAACAAAGGGAGAAATTATTAGAAAAGGAATTGAATTAGGTGTGCCTTTTGAAAAAACCTGGAGCTGTTACAGAGGAGGGAAGAAGGCTTGCGGAAAATGTCCTTCATGTGTGATAAGACTTAAAGGATTTGCGGAAGCTGGTATAGAAGACCCGATTGAATATGAAAGTAAATGAAATTTTTTATTCAATACAGGGCGAAGGAAGCGATGCTGGCTTGCGGACAATATTTATTCGCCTGGCGGGATGCAATTTGAGGTGTAAATGGTGTGATACAAAATATGCATATTTTGAAGGGGAGGAAATGACTGTGGGGGAAATATTAGGAAAAATCGGGAAGTGGGATTGCAGGAGGGTTTGTATAACAGGAGGTGAGCCACTTCTCCAAGACGAAGTTTATGATTTGATAGATGGGTTAATTGATTTGGGATATTCTGTAAGTGTTGAAACAAATGGTTCAATAAGCATAAGAAATTTAGCGGAAAGAAATGTTTTAATAAAAATGGATTATAAATTGCCATCAAGCGGTTTTGAAAAATTTATGATGAGAGATAACCTCAAAATTTTGAGGAATAGAGATGAATTAAAATTTATAATAATGGACAGGAAAGATTATGAATTTGCAAAGCAAGTCATGAAAAGTAATATTATAAGGTGCAATATAGTGATGCAACCTGTATGGGGAAAATGTAAAAAACTTGCTGAATGGATTTTAGAGGATGGGGTAGATGCTCGCCTTTCCCTTCAAATTCATAAAATTATATGGGGTAGTAGGAGAGGTAAATAGTTTTATTTAATTCCTGTATATTTTATTGTGGATAAAGAGAAATTAATAAATAAACTTATAAAAGAAGGTTATTTGAAAAGCAAGGAAGTTATAGAAGCAATGAAAGAGATACCAAGAGAAATTTTTGTTTCAGAAAATGAAAAAAATGATGCATATTTAGATATACCCTTATATATTGGATATGGACAAACAATATCAGCCCCCCATATGGTTGCAATAATACTTGAAAATCTTAAATTAAAGGAGGATAGCAAAATACTTGAAATAGGAACTGGAACTGGATACAATGCAGCAGTTGTTTCGAGAATAGCTAAAAAAGGGATTGTATATACTGTTGAAAGAATAAAGGAGCTCGCCGATACTGCGAGAGAAAACTTTAAAAAACTTGGATTGGAAAATATAAAAGTAATTTGCAGAGACGGCTCCCTTGGCTTGCCTGAATATTCTCCTTATACTCATATATATGTCACATGCTCCGCCCCCTCAATAAGGCAGGAATTGATTGATCAACTTGCGAAAAAAGGAAGAATGATAATACCTGTTGGCAAGGTATATGGTGAGTTATGGCTCGTTAAAAAAAATGATAGGATTGTTAAAAAAAATTTGGGAGGATGCGCATTTGTTCCGATGGTGGGAAAAGGGGGGTATGATGAATATTAGATTATCGCCCGCAACCGCCAGCTTTTTAGGATTAAAGAAATTAAAAATAGATGCCCCTCAAAAAACCCTTTATTTTTTAATGGATGGAATATGTGAAGGAAATTGTTTTTATTGCAATCAGAAAAATGGAGGGCTTGGAAGAATGTACTGGCAATCTTATGATTTTAATTTTTTAAAGGAAAAAATGAAGAAAGCAAAAAGAATGTGCATTCAAACAATATATGGAGAAAAATACTGGGAGGATCTAATATATTTTTTAAAGGAACTCAATAAATTTGATATGCCAATTTCAGTTTCAATGAATGCGGTTGGAGAGGAAAAAATGCTTATTTTGAAGGAAAATGGTGTGGAAAGAGTTGGGATTGGCATGGATTGCTTCAATGAGAAAATTTTTAAAAAATTTAAAAAAAATGTGCCAGCATGGAATGAATATATGAAATCATTGAAAATTGCAAAAAAAATATTTGGAAAAGCAACATGCCATCTGATTGTAGGGCTGGGGGAAAATGATAAAGAAGCAGTTGATTTAATGAGAAAAATTTCAAGAATGAAAATAAAGATTGCTTTATTTCCCTATTCAAAAGGAAATGAAACTGTTGTAAGCTTGAAAAGATACAGGGTTATTCAGATTGCTCTTTTTGCTGTAGAAAGAAATATGGGAAAAATCTATTTTGAAGGAGAAAAAATATCATCGATTGATTTAGAATGCATACCAAAAAATGCTTTCTATACATCCGGTTGCCCAAACTGCAATCGACCCTTTTACAATGATAGAGTTAAAAAAATATATAATTATCCCTATAAAATAGGTAAAGAAGAAATAGCAAAATGTATAGAAGAGGCTGAAAAATATGCGAGAATATATATTGCTAATCAATAGTGAGGATAGCCTGTTGATTGAAAAAGGAAAGATAAATAATACAAAATATGGAAAAATAGATGCAAGAAATATAAAGGAAGGGGATATCGTTACAGCTTCAAGAACTGAATTTATTGCAATTAAGCCAAATGTAATTGATTTGCTCAGCAAATGCAGGCGCGGCTCGCAGGTTGTGCTTCCAAAAGATGCATCTCAAATTTTGTCAATAACAGGTGTTTCTTATGGATGGAGATGCCTCGACGGTGGCTCCGGCTCGGGCTTCCTTGCTATATTTATAGGGAATATTGTTGGAAAGAGGGGAAGAGTATATACTTACGAAAAAAGGAGGGAATTTTATGAAATTGCTAAAAAAAATATAGAGCTTTGCGGGATGGAAAAAATAGTGAAAATAAAAAATGATGATATTAAAAATTTCAGAGAAAAAAATCTTGATTTAATTACTCTTGATATGAAAAATTCTCATGAAATTGTTCGTAAAGCAAAAAAAGCCCTCAAACCAGGAGGCTGGCTTGTTGTATATTCTCCTCATATAGAAGGGCAGATTGCTTCATTGAATGAAATGAGGAAAAATGGATTTCTTATTTATGCAACAATAGAAAATATCCAGAGGAAGTGGAAAAGCATAGGTGGCTATACCCATCCTGAGCCGAGCGGAATTCTGCATACTGGTTTTATGACATTTGGGAGAAAGGCAATTGATTAATTATCCTAATCTGTCATATCCCACAAAAAGAATTGATGAGCCTACAAAGATATGAGTATCCTCCCTTAATTTCCATGCAATCTTTATATGTAAGCCAATAAAGCCGAGCATCATGCCGAGTTGATTTCCGAGCATTAAACCATAGTCATCGATGCTTTTTCCTTTCCATAAATAGTTTGCACCGAATTTTGTAATTGTAATTCCTTTAGTATATTGAAATAAAATGGGTCTTAAAAGCAGTCTAAAAAAACATCTTTCCCTTGAAAATGGTATGAATACCTTGCCCCCTCCAACACTTACAATATAATTTGAAAAACCAAAATCATGCTTTATACCCAGCACACTTAAATCCCCTTTCTCAATTTTCTCTGCATCTTCATAGGAAATTTTCATTTCCTTAACTTTTTCATTTAGTGCATTGAAAATCTCAACATCAACACTATTTTTAGCAAGAGAAGTTGGCACTAAAAACATGGAAATTATCAAAACCGCTATTATCTTTTTCATAATTTTCAATAACAATCCTCTTTATAAATCTTTTTAAAATTAATTTTGAAAAAGTGTTATAAACCTGTATTTATTGGTAATACATGGAAAGATGGGAAGAGTGGGCAGTATTTTCATCGATGATATCAGTTGCAATTTTTATATTTCTGAATATAATAAATTATATCCTAATTCTTTTTGGTTATCCAAATCTAGGAATATTTTTTCCAATAAAAACAATTATAGTAATAGGGATAGGATGGTGGTTAATGATAACTGCTATAACTATTTACTATGAAAGAAATAGGAAAAAGGGAGTAATATGGTATTTGCTTTCAATACTTTCAATATCCGCTCTTATTGTATCTATTTATTGGGCATTTTTTATCAAGAGAATTTACTATATTAACGATGTAAATGAACTTGCGGGTGCTGGAATGGCCAGCGTATTTATATATGGCTCAATATCTCTTATAATAGGAATAACCTCTTTGATTTACTATACTTTTTCAGAATCAAGGAGCTGGAGATATTTTTCTAACAGGTTAAGATTTTTTAGATAAAATCTCTTTTCTTGTTAGCATTTCAAAAGGAAGATATTTTTTATAAAGCAAAAAAAAGATAGAAGTTGATAAAGCAAATGATAATATTGAAACAAGATTATAACTGGAGAAGATAATCACAATAACCCATATAAGCACACCCATAAAAAATGAAATTATAAAATATTTTAATTTCTCCCTTCTTCTTATTCCAAGAGATATGGTTATACCACTATTGCAATGATATATTATAACAGAAATTACAAGAATTATAAAAAAAATTATCTCAATTCCCGCAACCAATTCAATAACAAAAAATGTAGCAAACAGGGAAGAAAATCCAAGGCCAAAGCTGGCGCCGTAAATTGTTATTGCCTTGTCATAAAACCTTTTTAGGTTTAAAATGATGAATTTTGAAAGCTGTTCAACAAGAGAAAATAGAAAAGAATAAATTAAAAGATTAAGCGTAGATTCTATAAAAAAAGTAAATCTTTCAAGTAAATATATAAATATTCCAAAAACAAAACCAACTACAAATAAAATAAATATATTTTTTTCAACGAATTTCCCTTCATAATTTCTTATTATGATGTATAAAATAGCAATGGATGGAAGCAGTCCAAGAGGGAAAAGGAGAGTATTAATGCTCATGGAAAATCCTTCTTTTCCTTTCTAATTGTCCATTCCTCTATCATTTTTAATATCTTTTTTTCATGATTTTTATCCCAATCTGGATGAATTTCTATGTAGTTTTCATCAATTGCTTCATCAAAAATTTTCTTTCCCTCTTTGCTTCTTATAACAGCAGTTGTATATCCTTTTTCAGAGCCAATTCCTCCCAAGGATATGTCTCCGTATATATTAGAGAAAGGTATTCCACATTTAAGACATGATTTTCTTGCAACTTCCCTCAATTCTTTTAAGGATATTTCTCTTATCCTCCCATCTCTAAATTCAACAATCATCTTTTCCTTGATATTTATCTTTTCAATGTCGCTTAATCTTCCAGCAATATTTTCAAATTTTCTTAATGAAACAGCATCAAAGGAAAAGTTTTCTATGCAGAATAGGCCAACTATAAAATTTACCATTCCAGATGGTAAAATATTAACAGATTGCATTTTCCTTATGCTTTTTGTCTGGCAGGGTGTGCCTGTCATTGCTATGCTCTCAATTCCTCCGTAACCAACCTCTTTTAATTCTGGGAGAAGGGATGTATATGTGCTGAAATATTTGACTTCTTCCAGACTTGGAACTGTGGCAATTACAGAGCCAGCGCAACTCAACAAATCGCTATAAGATGATGCAAGAAATGGTATGCTTCTTCCCCCTTTCATTTTTTTAACCGCAAGAACCGCATCAACAATTCCAGCATCAAGCAGGTAGTTAAGTAGAGAGGTTGCCACTCCTCCATCACAGCATTTTTTTAGGATATTTTCATCAGTTGAGCGGGCTGAATAAACATTTATTATTTTCCCTATGCCATCTCCGTATTTTTTCCTCAGCTCTTCATCGAGTTCATCTGTAAAAGGACATATCATGTAGCATATTCCGCATTTTAGGCAATTTTCCTGATTTATATAATCAGGCAAACCATCTTTCATTCCTATAGCAACAAGTCTGTTAGCCCTGCAAAAAGAAGTACAGCCCCCGCAAAGAGCGCACAATCCCGCATCAATAACATCTCTTTTTAAATCGTTGAATGAAATTTCCTCCATAGTTTGTATTAAGAATAGTTATAAATTTATTTCTACCCTCTCATTTCATTAAAAGAGTTAGGTCGCTCTTGAATTCTTCATAAAAAATGCAATTTCCTTAAATTCGAACATTTTTTCAATAAAAAGATTTCCAAGAGTTAATTAAATCAGGATACAAGCCCAAATAAAGATATTTATTACTTTGGAAATGCCCTCGGGGTTGATTTTATTTTATTGGATAAAGAAAGATTTAAGCAGATTGTTCAAGTAACTTATGCTTCTGGCATGGATGAAATTGAGGAAATAGAAATAAAAGCTTTAATAAAAGCATCAGAATTGCTTAAATGCAAAAATTTACTTGTAATTACATTGAATTATGAAGATGAAATGAAATTAGAGGATAAGAAAATTTTTTTCATCCCTCTTTGGAAGTGGATATTGAGTTAAATTTTATCTCTCCTCTATTTTATCAAGAAACCAGTTTATAACATTGATGCAATGGCTGCTCAAATAGGATTTTTTGCCAATTGAAACATCTATTGCTCCGTATCTATGAAGAATTTCTTTTTCTTCATCATTTAGTCCTTTATTATCTCCTAAAAAGAATAATGGCTCTTCTCCAAAATTTATTTTATCGATATCTTCTCCTTTTTCATCCATCAAATAATATTCTTTATCCCTATTTTCATCAACAAATTTTTTGAAATCTTTTCTGCTGACAAATATTCCAGGTGTGCTTTCCTTTTCTTCATCGCTTGCTTTTTCTATTGCCTTTATTGTGAAGATTGCTATGCTCCTTTCATCTGGACTTACTTTTCTCAATTTTCCTCCTTCAAATCTTATATAAACAGGAGGATTTGGCGGACCATGTAGAATTGTATGGAAAAAAACATTTCTTCTTATATCATTTGAAAGCCAGAAAGCAGAATTTACACATCTTGCAACTATATCAATTCTTCCAGCTGATGGTAAATCCCTTAAATTAACATCTGGCCTTGTTAATGCATTTGATTTCAGATAAAAATGCCTATAGATAGTCATCTGGATTTATTTTCACAGGCAAATCTGGCTTTTTAAAATCTTCTTTATCCTTATCAAAAGGAATTGTTAAATCAAAGCCAATTTTGGTTGTTTCCCTTGTAACTGGATTTGCAGATGGGTCAAGCGATGAGCCTTTTTCATATTTTATTATCATATCTTTATTTCCCTGAAAGCGGGTTGCCATTGCCCATTCAACCTGGCTCCAATCATGCACATCAATATCTTCATCAACAATAAAAACATGCTTCATTGATTTATGCCCTCTAAAAGCAGCCTCTATCGCCTTTTTCCCATCTTCTTCACTTTTTTTCCTTATGCTAACAACTCCATGAAGCCAGGAGCATCCGCCAGGCGTAATATAAACATCAACAACATCACATACCTTTGACACTTCCTTAAATATAGTCGGCTCCTTTGGCAGCCCCATCAATACCTTATGCTCCAGCCCCCCAGGCAGTAGGGCGTGATAAATTGCATCATCTTTTGCATATATCTTCTTTATCCTTGCAACCCTTTCTTTTCTTACAATATCAAATGTCTCTGTTAAATCAAGGAAGGGACCCTCATCATGCATCTCTCCAGTAAACTCGGCGGTCATGATTATTTCCGCTTCCGGGACAATATGATTCTCAATTTCTATTAAATTTATGGGATAAAGTGAGTTTGCTATAGCAAGCTCATCTACATCTGGAGACATTGAAATTGCTGCGGAAATAGCTACTGATGCAGGATTTCCAATGCAAATTGCAAATTCTTTAAGACCCCTCTCTATATATAGATTGAAATCCCTAGGCAAAATTCTCATAACAACTTTATTTTCATCAATTACCATCATTCTATGATATGATGCATTAAATCCATATTCCCTATCAAAAGCAATGATTACTCCAGATGATATATATTTTCCACCATCCTGAGGATAGTGTTTTAATATAGGCAAATCTTCTATACTTTTTATACTTTTATATCCCTCCGCTTTTTTAGTTTCCGCTTTTTTAGGTTTTTCCATAGCAAAAATTATCTTTTTAAGCAATTCTTTTTCATTTATTCCAAGAGATTCAGCAAGCAATTTCCTAGTGCTAAATATATTCCCTGCAACTTTCATATCATATCCAGAAACATTTTCAAATAAAACTGGCTTTCCATCAAATACTCTCATCATTGAGGATATTTCATATTCGGTGCTAACCTCTTTCTTTATTTTTAAAATTTTATTCTCTCTTTCCAGCTTCTCTATGAAATTTCTAAAATCCATAATAGTATATCATATTGTTTTTAATTTTTGTTGTTTCTCCTGGTTTTTCATAATTTTAGTATTTTACTGGATAATTATTCTTCCATACAGTATTTCCGAATGTTGTGTTAGATTTTGATTTTTTGCAAAAAATAAAAAATTTTTTATCAATTTAATTTAATTGTTCTGAAAACAAAAAATCAAAAAATAATTTCTTCTCTATAAAAATATTAGCGAAAGATAGTCCTATAACTTTCGAGATAAATTATTAAAAAATTTTGATGATTTTTTCATCGATTCTTTTAGCACAATTAATATTACATAGAACTTTTCTTTGCTTTATTAAATCAAGAATAGAATCTTTCCACTTTTCAGCTATTATAGAAATAAATTCTCTTATAAAGTACCACAGATTATAAAGGATAGCAGAAAATATGAAAAAGAAAAACCTTATAATAGGATTCTCTGTCTTCGTTTTTATCATAAAATTCTCTTGAGCATCTCTATAAAAATTTTCTATGTTCCATCTTCTCCTATATAGATCTGCAAGACTAAGAATATTTGATTCATCAATTTCAATGTTTGTGCAGAAAACATCGAAATTTTTCCAATTTTCTTTATATTTGTTACCATTTGGAATGAAGAACAAGTTTGTTTTTATTTCTTC
>JACIWB010000026.1 GCA_014361245.1 Thermoplasmatales archaeon
GAAGAAATAAAAACAAACTTGTTCTTCATTCCAAATGGTAACAAATATAAAGAAAATTGGAAAAATTTCGATGTTTTCTGCACAAACATTGAAATTGATGAATCAAATATTCTTAGTCTTGCAGATCTATATAGGAGAAGATGGAACATAGAAAATTTTTATAGAGATGCTCAAGAGAATTTTATGATAAAAACGAAGACAGAGAATCCTATTATAAGGTTTTTCTTTTTCATATTTTCTGCTATCCTTTATAATCTGTGGTACTTTATAAGAGAATTTATTTCTATAATAGCTGAAAAGTGGAAAGATTCTATTCTTGATTTAATAAAGCAAAGAAAAGTTCTATGTAATATCAATTGTGCTAAAAGAATCGATGAAAAAATCATCAAAATTTTTTAATAATTTATCTCGAAAGTTATAGGACTATCTTTCGCTAATATTTTTATAGAGAAGAAATTATTTTTTGATTTTTTGTTTTCAGAACAATTAAATTAAATTGATAAAAAATTTTTTATTTTTTTTGCAAAAAATTTGATTGCAAAAATCAAAATCTAACACAACATTCGGAGATACTGGTAAGAGGCGAAATATTTTTATAATAAATTCTGCATTTTTATCATGCCAGATTTAAAAAGAATTCTTGAAATTGCGATAAAGTCAGAAATAGATGCAGCAGAAAATTACAGAAAGATGGCTAATTTAACAAATATATTTTTATTAAAAGATAAACTAATTTTTTTAGAAAAGGAAGAAATAGGGCATAGAAACTTGCTTGAAAAACTTTTTAGTAAAAAATTTCCTGGAGAAGAAATAGATTTGCCAGAAAAAAGTGAAATACCATTTCCAGAATTTAAAATAGAAGAGAATATGCAGTTATCAGATATGATAAAAAAAGCAATGGAAGCGGAAAAAATTGCATCAGATTACTATAAAAAAATGGAGGAAAACCTTAGCAAAGAAGAGGAAAAAGCAATTGCAAGATATCTTTCAAGCATGGAACAAAGCCACTACTATCTCTTAAAAAGCGAATTGGAAATAGCTTATAACTTTGAATTATATGATGAAGTTCATGAGATGATGCACATTGGACCATGAACAAAGTAGATATAATATTTTTCTCCTATATTCTTTTAATTTTACCCATTATATCCCTAATTTATTTTGCCTATATTTTTACGAATTTTGAAAAAATTTTCAGCATTGCGGGATTGATTTTATTCTGGATTGTAGCAATACCATATCCATTATACTGGTATGGCAAGAATAGAATTTTTATATAAGAAATAAATTCGCATACATGGAAAAAAAAGATATGCTCGGATTATACATAGGAATAGGCGATGTATTTGAAAACGAAAAAAGGATTGGAGAATGCATTTTTAACCTTGAACTTATAATGATGCCATCAGGAAAAATAGAAGGTGAAGGAGTTATTTTAGAAGTAACAGACGGTGAAATAAATTACCAGGGCAAGGAAGCAACATTTAAGATATCAGGAATTTTGAGCAGAGACCATACTACATATACAACCGAATTTAAATGCAGAATAAGTCCAAAAACATATCCAAAATTTATTGTTGAAGATAGTGAGGAACTTTTTAGAAATCTAAAATCTAATCCTTAGCATTTCCGTTTTTTCCTTTGCTTTTGGAAGATGAAAATATAGGATAAATTTAACTCCTTTTCCCAAATCACTTTCTACTTCAATTTTTCCATCATATTGCTCCATAATTTTTTTTACAATATAAAGCCCCATGCCGCTCCCGCCCCCGCCCTTCTTCCAGCCCTCTTCGAAAATTTTGCCTAAATCATCTTGCGGAATGCCCTTTCCATCGTCTTTGAAATAAATTTTGTAAAAGTTGCCTTCTCTTTCACCGTATATCTCTATATTTTTGCAGTTTGCATGCTGGATTGAATTATCTATTAAATTTGAAAAAATATCCCTTACAAAATCGTTTGCAAGTATTAAAACATCATTTATACTGCATGATATTTTTATTCCCTTTTCATCCAATTTTTCTTCGTAACGGGAGCATTCTTCTTCTACTATCTCTTTTATTTTTACTGGATGTATTTCTTTTTTTATTTTTCTTATTTCCTCAGCCTTTTTTACATTGCTGACCAGTCTGTTTATATCATGAAGTGCTTCTCTTACTTTTTTGATGAATGATTCCTGTTTTTTTGTTATATTTGTTTTTTCAAGAAGTCCAAGATAGCCAATTGCAATTTCATTCTTGTTATGAATATCATGTCTCAAAAGAGAGTTATAAAATTCAGCCTCCTTCTCCCTTTCTTTTTCTGAAGTTACATCACTTACAATAGATATTATCTCTCCATCTAAAGCCCAAGCATTTTCCATAGCAATAAATTCCCTGTTTTTTCCCTTCCATTTACTCAAAAATTTTTCTACTTTTCCCTTACTCAATTCTTCAAAAAATTTCTCCCTATTTTCAGAAAAATCTGATAGTTTTTTACCTTTTAATTCCTCAAAATTGTAGCCGGACAATTCTTCAAAGCAATTATTGACATAAATTATATTTCCCTCCTTATCAATCTTATATACTGCAAAATCATCAAGTATATGCTTTATATTATCAATATTTTCAAGAGCATTTGAAATAGCTATTATTAAAAATTCCACCTTTTCAATTTTTTCCTTATCATGGGGAGGAACTGATATAAAACCCACAATTTCATTTCCTTTATATATTGAGATTTCTTGGAAATTTTCCTCATTTTTTCCTCTTTCCTTATCCATCAGTTTTATGTAAAAAGGAATATCTAATTTTTCGAGAAATTTAGAAGCTTCATCAAATATTTCATTAATATTTTTACTTTTCAGAATATTCTCAAAAATTTTGTATATATCCTCTTCAATAAAAAACTCCAAAACATCAGTTGCTTTTATTGTAACTTTAGCGGTTTTTTCATTTATTGAAATTTTACCTTCATATTCTCCTTTCTCCAAAGCAGTTGATATAATCTCTACAAGTTTATCCTTTTCCTCAACAATATCAAATATATTTCTCTCTTTTAAATCAATCCATCCCTCGCCAGCCTGAATAACATTCCCTAAAAAATCTGTTATAAAAGATAGTTTTTCTTTTTTTAATTCTTTCCCTATGGAATAAAACTTTTCATCATGCCTTATAATTTTTAAATAAATAGTATTTCTTTCATCACCTTCCTTCAAAACAAGTTTTCCCTCGCTCTTTCCTCTTTTTTTTGCCTCATAAAAAATTTTCGCCGCCTTCCTCCTTTCGCCGCCCTCAAATATACTTACAAAGCTTTTTCCAATGAAACTTTTACTGAGATTATTTACAAACTCAAAACTACCCCTTTCATCAAGGATGAATGTGATGTATTCATCGAGCAAATTTACTATTTCCTCCACATAAATATTTTTATATAATATATAAATGTTTTTTCCAGAAAAATCAAAATGATTAAAAATATCTATTCTATTTATTGTATGGTATTGGATAGAATAATTGAGAAATATAAAAAAAATGTATCGATAGCAACATCCTGCTCTCACTCAAGTCTTCAAATTTTTGATGGAGCAAGAAAGGAGGGATTTAAAAGCATCGGAATTGCAATCGGAAAAAAGCCCGATTTTTATGATGCCTTTCCACTTGCGAAACCCGATGAATTTATTGTTTTGAAAAGTTACAATGAAATAAATAAAAATGCAGAAAAATTTTATAGAAAAAAAGCAATAATTGTTCCTCATGGCTCCTTTGTTGAATATATGGGTGCAAAAAATTTTATGAAATTGAAAGTTCCTACATTTGGAAACAAGGCAGTTCTTGAATGGGAATCGGATAGAGAAAAAGAAAGAAAATGGCTTGAAAGAGCGGGTTTAAAATTACCAGAAATTATAGAGAACCCGAGAGATATAAACAAGCCTGTTATAGTAAAGTACTATGGTGCTAAGGGAGGGAAAAATTTTTTCATTGCAAAGAGTTATGAAGATTTCAAGAGAAAAATTGAAAAGAAGCCATATATGATACAGGAATTTCTTATTGGGACAAGATACTATATACATTATTTCTATTCACCAATAGTTAAGGAAGGATATAGAACTGCAAAAGGTAGTCTGCAACTTCTTTCAATAGATAGAAGGGATGAGACAAATATTGATGAAGCACATCGTCTTGGCTCATTTTCTGAGCTTGAAAAAATGGGAATTCAGCCAACATTTGTAGTTACAGGAAATACACCCATTGTTATAAGGGAATCGCTCCTCCCAAAAGTTTTTGAAATGGGTAAAAGAGTTGTTGAAGAATCATATAAACTTTTCGGTGGGATAATAGGGCCATTTTGTTTGGAAACAGTTATAACAGATAAACTCGAAATAAAGGTGTTTGAAATATCTGCAAGAATAGTCGCTGGAACAAATCTCTTCATTTCAGGAAGTCCCTACTCCGACTTAATTCAGCCCTGCCTCTCTACAGGAAGGCGGATTGCGCAGGAAATAAAAATTGCCTTAAGAGAAGATAAAATGGAAGAAATAATAACATGATGCAAATTATAATTGGGGAGAGTGAGCTTGAAATTGCAAGGGAAATTGGCATAGATGATATACTTGATTCTTCAATCCATCATCCTTATATGAAAAAAATGAAGAACTGGGAAAGAAGAGGTAGGCCAGATATAATTCATATGTGCCTTTTAATCGCTCTTGAATCAATTTTGAATAAAGAGAAATTACTGAGAATATACATACATACAAGAAACGATGAAGTTATATATGTTAATCCCGCTACAAGAATGATTAAAAATTATAACAGATTCAAAGGGCTTATGAAACAGCTTCTTGAATATGGTAGGGTTCCATTAAATGATTCTCCTTTGATGGAAATAAAAAAAGAGAAACTTTCACATCTTATTGAGAAAATGAAAGGTAAAAAAATTTTATTCAGCAGAAAAGGGGAAAAGAAAAATCTCAAGGAAGTATTTGAAGAGAATACAGTATGCATAATCGGAGGATTTCCTTCTGGAGATTTTTATTCACCGGTGCATGAATATGTGGATGAGATAATAAGCTTGCATGATGAAATGCTACCAGCATGGATAGTAGAAATGGAAGCAATAGTGACTTATGAGGAATATATAAGAGATAGATTATTTTTCAAATAATTTTTTCAATTCCTCCACTGTATATGTATTTATTATATCCTCCTTTTTGGCCCATCCCCTCCTCGCGACCGCCGTCCCGAGCTCATAATATCTTAGATGGTCAATGGTATGTGCATCTGTTCCTATAGATAATTTAACACCAATTTCAACAGCAAGTTTTGTATTTATATCGTTTAAATCAAGCCTGTCTGGATAGGCATTTATTTCCATAACAACATTGTTATCTTTTGCTGATTGCAAAACTTTTTCAATATCAACTTTTATTGGCTCTCTTTCCTGAATTATTCTGCATGTTGGATGAGCTATTATATCCACATAATCATGCTTTATTGCTTTTATAACACGAGATGTCATTTCTTCTTCATTCATTCTGAAAGCGGTGTGAACACTTGCGAGAACAACATCCACTTCCTTTAAAAGAGAGTTACTCACATCAAGCTCACCATCTTTCATAATATTTGCCTCAACCCCATGAAAAATATATATATCATCATATTTTTCTCTTAATTTTTCTATCTCTTTACCCTGCTCAATTACTTTTTTTTCATCCATTCCTCCAGCTATTTTTAAGCTTCCAACATGGTCAGTTATTGCAATAAATTTATGTCCCAATCTTCTTGCCTCCTTAACCATATCTTCTATACTATTCGCTCCATCACTCCATACTGTATGCATCTGCAGATCTCCCTTAACTTCTTCATATTCAACAATTTTTGGAAGTTTTCCATCAAGTGCAAGTTCTATTTCCCCCCTATTTTCCCTCATCTCTGGTGGAATCCATTGCATACCAAGCATTTCATAAACCTTTTCCTCATCTTCTCCCGCAATTCTCAAATCATTTTCAAACAAACCATATTCATTCAACTTGTATCCTTTTTTTATAGCAATTTTCCTCAACTCTATGTTATGGTCCTTGCTCCCTGTGAAATACTGGAGCGCTGAACCAAAACTCTCTTTATCAACTATCCTCAAATCAACCTGCAAGCCGCCGTAAAGCCTTACAGATGACTTTGTGTCTCCCTTTGCAATTACCTTTTCAACCTTTTTCATACTTGTAAAAATATCCATAATTTTATGAGGCTCTTTTGCTACAGCAAGTATATCAACATCACCTATTGTCTCCTTTCTTCTTCTTATTGAACCAGCCAAACTTATTTTTTCTACATGTCCTTTAAGTAAATCTATTACTTCAAGAGCATCTTTTAAAGCGAATCCAAGCAAAAAACGCTCCTGTCTTTTTCTTGCTATTTCTATGTTTTCGAGTATATTTTTCTCTGTTTTCTCCCCAAAACCTTTCAGCTTTCTTATTTTTCCTTCTCTTGCAGCTTTTTCCAAATCATCTAAATTCTTAACTCCGAGTTGTTCATAAAGAGCCTTTATCATTTTCGGACCAAGTCCTTCAATTTTTGATAAACTTTCTATATCAATTGGTATTCTTTTTCTCATTTCCTCCAATTTATTTATCCTGCCCGTTTCTAGATATTCCCTTATTTTCTCCTCTATACTTTTTCCAACACCCGGTATGCTTTTCAGTTCATTTTTTTTATATAACTCCTC
Organism: Thermoplasmatales archaeon; assembly: GCA_014361245.1. Lineage (NCBI taxonomy): Archaea > Methanobacteriati > Thermoplasmatota > Thermoplasmata > Thermoplasmatales > Thermoplasmatales archaeon. Next base: position 6,700 of record JACIWB010000026.1, read on the forward strand.
TATATCAATGCTAAAACTCTCTATGTTTTGCGCCGCCTTCCTGTAGGCGCGGGGCTTAAATTCAACTCCCTCTATTTCAAGAAGGTCTGCAATCTCATAGAGCAATTTTGCAACTTCCTGATTTTTCATGCTTATTTAAATTTTCTTTATTAATATATTTTGCTTTATAAATCTGTATTGTTAGATAAGGTTTAATTGCTAAAATGCAATTAACTATCTCTCAAAGTTTCTCTTTAAGAATTTACAAAATTCTTGAAGTTGATTGTAAAATAAATGGTTAATTTCATGTATTTTTCTATTTAACAAGTTAATCATTTGGGCGAATTCTCTGAAAAATTTAAAAAGAGTAATATAGCAGGACTAAACCAATTATAATCAAAAACAGACCTATTAAAATTTTTACATATAAATAACTCTTTTTTTGCGCCTCGCCAAATTTTTCTGAAGAGTGACCAAAATAAAATAGTGAGAGAATTATTATCAAGGGAAGAACAAACATCAGGTTATATACAAATAGATATGTTAAAGCAGTGCTCCTCAAGGAACTTGCACTTTGTATCACTTTTGCAATCGGAATATATATCTGTCCAGTGCATGCAAGTTCTATGCCAGATATAACAAATCCAGTAAAGAATGATATAAATGATAGAATAATCACTTTCTTGTCTTCAGTTACTTTTTTTATTAGCCTTCCTCTCCTCTTTTTTATAAACATAGGAAGCTGAAGTTTTGCCTCCTCTCCTTTTTTTATTGCAAAAAAATCATAAATACTTAATGCACCAAGAATAATTGCGGCACTCCCTATTGCAATGTTTATATATCTCTTGGTGTAGCTTTCTATAAACCCAAAAAATTCAACAAATCCAATGCCGATAAGAAAATAACATATAAATATCCCGGCGGTGAATGACAGCCCTATTGCGAGAATAGATTTTTTCTTTGCTCTTTCAAGATATGATATAAAAAATACAAGAGTTGCAAAAGCACACGGGTTTATCCCATCAAGCAAGCCAGCGACTATAACGCTCAAGAGAGTAAATCCTCTAATTATATTTTCCGCCCCCTCAAGCGCCCCCTCTTCAACACTTGGATAGCCTATCCCACTACCCAGATATTTTTTTATTTCACTTTCAAAATCGCTTAAATTCTCCTTTATAAAATATTTATCTCCAATAAATGCTATTGCATCATATGGATATTCAACTCTATAAAAGTTGTAATAGTTAAGTAAAATTTCCTCATTTTTCTTTTCTTTCAAATCATAAATTTTTATTTCGAGAGGATAAAAATTGCCTAATAGTTCAACACTTTTTTTAAAATTAACACAAATTGGGCATGTTGATTTGTAAAACAAAACAACGCATATCTTTTTCTCATTATACCCATATGGAAAATCTATACCAGCTTTTTCATAATATTTTGCTATTGAAATTATCTCATCTATGTTTCCTTCAAAAATTATGCTTTTATTTCCTATAAAAATAATTGGGCTGGATAAATCAAAATTACCCAAATTTTTTATTATACTCCTGTTTTCTTCATAATTTAAATCCAGTTTTTCTATTTTTGTAAAGCTTATATTTTCCTCAAGAGCATTGACAACTTCATTGACATCATGAAGTGAGGAGTTGTATGCAATAATAATGCAAACTGGTTTTGGATAAACCAATTTCCCATTCTCCCCAATTAAATTTTCAATTTCAAACTCCTTAATTTCATTCAGAAAATTTTTAACTTTTTCCTTTTCTTCCTCAATGTTGCTCTCATTAAAAATAAACCATCCATTTGCAACAAAAATGGAGGGAATTGCTTTTGCTCCAGTTGGATTATTATATTTAAGAAGATAATTATAGGAGGATGTTGTGTTGTCGAAAAGACTCTCATTTCCATTTAAATTGTATCTGTTTAAATTAATGCTTTCATTATTTTCCAGTTCATTTATAAATGGCTCTATTTCCTGGCAAATTTCATGGTTCTCAACATAAAAATAGGAGATGTTTATACTCGCATTTGCAAGGGGAAGTAAAAAAATCAATAGAATTAAAATCTTCTTCATTCTCTCAAATATCTCTTTACAATTTCTATGGCACATAATTTACCGCACATTGAGCAAGCCTCGGTTGCTTTTTTTGGTCTTCTTTTTTCTCTGTAACTCCTTGCTCTCTCGCTATCTATTGCAAGTTCAAACATTGTTTTCCAGTCAAGATTTTCCCTCGCAATTGAAAATTTCATATCTATCTCTCTGTCAATTCCTCTCGCAACATCTGCTGCATGAGCCGCTATTCTCGCCGCAATAACCCCTTCTTTCACATCCTCAACAGATGGCAAGCTCAAATGCTCTGCAGGCGTCACATAACATAGAAAATCTGCCCCATAATAGCCCGCCAGCGCCCCGCCTATGCCAGCAACAAAATGGTCATAGCCCGGGGCTATATCTGTCACAAGAGGACCCAGAACAAAATAAGGCGCCTCATTAGTAACTTTTTTCATAACCTTTATATTTGCTTCTATATCACTAAGAGGCATATGACCAGGTCCCTCAACCATTGTTTGAACACCCTCTTTTCTTGCCCTCTCAACAAGCTCTCCTATAATAAGTAATTCTTGGAATTTTGCTCTATCGTTTGAATCATATATTGCCCCTGACCTCATTCCGTCCCCTAAACTTAGGGTCATATCATGTTCCTTCGCTATTTCTAGCAGATAATCAAACTCTTTATAAAGAGGATTTTCTTCCCCATTTTTAATAATCCATGCCATCAGGAACGCCCCGCCACGAGAAACCATCGGTATCAATCTTTTCTGTTTTTTTAACCTTTCAACACTTTCCTTTGTCACTCCAACATGTGCAACAACAAAATCAACTCCTTGTTTAGCATGTTTTTCATATGCCTTGAATATATCATCGGATGACATTTCGACTATTGCTCCCTTTTTTTCAATTGCCTCTATTCCTGCCTGATATATAGGCACAGTTCCAAAAGGAATATCCACTATTTCGAGGAGCTTTAACCTTATTCTATCCAGATCTCCACCTGTTGATAAATCCATTATTGCATGTGCCCCATATTTCATTGCAATTTTTGCTTTCTCTATTTCCTCTTTTAAATCGGCATATTCCATTGATGTTCCTATATTTGCATTTACTTTTACTCTCAAACCCTTTCCTATCCCCAGTGCTTTTGGAGAATGAGCTGGATTATTTGGAATTACTATTTTTCCTTCCGCTACCCTCCTTGCAATAATTTCTGCATCAATATTTTCCTTTTTTGCGACTTTCCTAATTTCTTCAGTTATTGCCCCTCTTTTTGCTTCTTCCATTATTGTCATAGCCACAAATAAACCATTTTCTTTTATAATATTTTTCCTGCAGAATGCTGTCTTGAATAAATCTTATTTTTTCATTTTCTGCACAAATTCTTTTTGGAGATGAAGGTGTGCAGGAAAAATATCTTGTGGAGAACTTTTAAATATCTCGGATTTTAAGAAAAAATTTGGTGTTTCGGCACTTTCAAAAAATTCTCGCCCCCAGATTGCAAATGGCTACAAATGCAGTTAAACATCTTGCTTTAAGGATGTTTTTTAATGCCACTCCATACATGAAGCCCTCTCCTAAGTAGTGGCTTATTCTTGCAATAAACCAAGAAGCTATTGACAAATCTTATTACATCTATTGCCATGCAACGCCTTTATTTTCTGAATTAGTAAATAATTGGGCAGATTTATGATACCATTCCCTTAGGGCTTCATTATTCTGCATAGTAAAGAATGATGGCAATCATAATTTCTATCTTTTTCTTGTCCCAGCAAAAGATATTTTTTCTAACTAATTCTATTAGTTTGTATAGCATTTCTTATTTTTCAAATTTTCAAATTCTTGACAGTGCCCCCGAAAAATATAGAAAAATTTAAAAATAGTAAATAAATATAGTTGTTGGAGGGAGATGGATGCAAAAAGAAGAGCTGATACAGCTGCACGCTTTATTTGCGCAAATAAAGAATGAAATAGAGAGGCAACTACCAGAAAAAAATGGTATATTTAAAGAATACGAACAACTGGGAATTATGCCACAGCATGTGCATAAGTCAAAGAGTGCTCATAAAAGAGCAATATTTATTCTCGGAAAGGAAATAGCGGAATATTTCTCTAATAACAACAAGTATGCATCACTTGCAAGAATGGCTCAAAGAATGGAAAAAATGAGCATCAAGATTTAAATACAAAAAATATTTACAATTTACATGAAAAAAATAATTGCCTCTTTGTTAGTTTTGCTACTTTTGGGTATGGCAAATAAGGTAACTCCTGAAAGCAATGAATATTCTATAATTAAAAATGGAGAATATTGTAACATAAATGTAGAAAACCTATCCTACATATACAAAGAGGGCTATCCAGTTTTGCCATATAAATATGAAACATATGTATTTCCGTTTGGAACTGAAATAAAGGAAGTAAAAGTAAAGGAAAAAAATGTTGAAAAGATAAAATTAAAGGAAAAAATAGAGCCAGCCCCCGCTCCTTATCCAAAAAAATTTGAAATAAAAGAGGGCGAAATATATAGCAAAGATGAGTTTTATCCTTCAAGTTGGTATGAATATGAAGTTCATGCAGGAATAAACAATGGCGAAAGAGTAATTTTCCTTTCCTTATATCTTTATCCTTTCAGATACAATGCTTTGAGAAATGAAGTTTTGCATGCAGAATTTGATGTAAAAATTGATTATGTTCTGCCAGAAAAAACTGAAAGTGCCTCGCTATATGATTTCTTGATAATTTCACCAGATGCATGGCTGAGCGAGATTGAAACATTGAAGCAGCATAAGGAAAGCAAGGGAATAAAGACAATAGCAGTGGGGTTGAATGAAATTTATAATAGCCCTGCTTCAAGAAAAGGTAGGGATGATGCTGAAAAAGTGAAATATTTCATTAAAAATGCAATTGAGGAATGGGGAATAAAATATGTTATGCTTGTAGGAGATGGTAGAAATTTCCCTTACAGACTATCATACATTCCATCTGAAGAATATGAAACATCCTTCCCAAGCGATTTGTATTTTGCAGACATTTATTTTCCCAACGGCTCTTTTTCAAGCTGGGATACAAACAATAATGATAAATTCGGTGAATACAAATATCAGGGAAACACCGATTTGGTTGATTTAGCACCGGATGTTTATATTGGAAGAGTTGCTTGCAGTAACGCTGACGATGTAATCAATATTGTTAATAAAATAATTAACTATGAAAATAATGCTCCAGAATTCCAAGACTGGTTTAGAAATATAATAGTTTGCGGGGGCGACACATTCACGCCCGATGACGGCGACAAATCAGGAGTGTATGAAGGAGAGTATTTAAATAGTGTTGTTTTGAGTAAAATGGATGATTTTAATGAAATAAAGTTATGGGCATCTCTTGGGAATCTTGATGCACCGGGTATAACAAGCTACATAAATAGTGGAGCTGGCTTCGTTGATTTCAGCGGGCATGGGAATAAGCTTGAATGGGCAACCCATCCTCCTTTGGATGGAAGCAAGTGGATTGAATACAGAATTGTTCATGTTTTGCAAACAACAAATAAGGAAAAATTGCCTGTTGTGATAATAAATGCTTGCTCTTGTGGAAGGTTTGATTCAGGTGACTGCTTTGCATGGAAATTCCTGGATCACCCGAACGGTGGAGGAATAGCAAGCTTGGCTTCCTCGGGCATAGGGTATGGGACATTTGGGACATATTCATCAAAAGGATTGCTCGGATGGATGGAGGTGAATTTTTTCAATTATTATAAGGAGGGTAAAAAGGTTATAGGGGATATATGGGCTTCCTCAATAAATGGATATATTTCAGCGATTTCAAAGAAAGATGATGCTGATTATAAAACAATTGAAGAATGGACACTCTTTGGAGACCCGACTTTAAGGATAGGTGGATACATTGGGGATGAAGTTTTTGTATATATTGATAAACCATTAAGTGGATATTTATACATAAGAGATAATGAGATAATGAAAACATTTTTTGGAAGAACAATTATATTTGGAGGAATAACAATAGAATCAAGAGCATATAATGCGGAAAAAGTGGAATTTTATATCGATAATGAACTAAAATATATCGATAACTCATCACCATATTCATGGAAATTTGATGAAACATGTTTTGGAAAGCATGAAATAAAAATAGTTGCTTATGGTAAAGAAACAAAAGAGGCAAAAATAAGTGTTTTTATATTCAATATATGATAACTGTTGTTGGGCATATAGCTTATGATTTCATTTTTAATCTGGAGAATTCACATTATATAAATAATTTTAAAAGATGCTATGGAGGAGGTGGAGCAAATATTGCAATTGGTCTGGCTTGCTTGGGGAAAAAATCGCAACTTTATAGCGTAGCTGGAATAGATTTTAAAAAATACGAAAACTATCTGAAAAATTTTAATTTAAAAAATAAAATAAAAAAGAGCGATAAAAAATGTGCAAGAGCGTATATATTTAACGCTGGAAAAGAGCAAAAAACATATTTTTACTGGGGCGCATCAGAAGAAATGGAAAGGATGAGAGGAATAAAAACCAGTATTTTGCATATCTCTCCTTGCCATCCAAAACTTGCTATAAGAATGGCTGAAAAATCTGAATTTTTTGCCTTTGAGCCAGGACAGGATTTAAAGAAATTCAGCAAAAAAGAGTTAGAATATATAATTGAAAAAGCGGACATAATATTTTGCAATGAATATGAAGCTAAAATTCTGAAAAAAATTCAATTTAGGAACAGCGAAATGATAATAACTCTTGGGGGGAAGGGTAGCATCATATACAGGGAAAAGAAAAAAATTCCTCCAGTAAAAGCAAAATGTGTTGATGCAACCGGGGCGGGCGACGCCTTCAAGGCGGGCTTCTGGTATGGCTGGCTTGAGGGATATGATATTGAAAAATGCTGTAAGATTGGTTCAACACTTGCATCATTTGTGATTGAGAAATTTGGAGCGCAGAACTTTCCGAAATATGAAGATTTTATTGCAAGATATGAAAAAAACTTCGGGAAACTTTAGCGATGCTCGTAAAATCCTTTTATGTCAAAAAAGAAAATTTCTTCATTATAAATTTTTAGTCTTCCAGATGCCTTTCCCATAAGATATGGTTTTAGTTTCAATTCCTCAATAATGTAGAAAAATTTGTACAATTCTAAATTCATTTCCAGATTTATATTCTTATCATTTGCCGAAATAAAAATTTTCTCTGGCTTCTTCTCAAATACAAATCTTTTCCATTCAAGAATTTCCATATCAGATTTTCCATATGGGACAAAGATATGCTCATCTTGCTTAACAATATGCACACCCCCGAGCATTTCATTTTTCCCTTCAACAAATCCATATATTAAAGCCATATCTCCCAAACTGAATTCTCCCCAGTCCCATTTTAACTGATAAAACTTTGCTATTCCCCAGTTATGATCATGATATGCATTCCCTTCAAAATAGTATTCATTTCCATCAAACCATACTTTTGCTTTTCCATATCCATAGGGGCTTGCTACATACCAGCTCATCCATTGCCATTCATCTATGTTACAAAAACTTCCAAATCTTTCTCCTTGAGGATAGATTTCAAGATAAATTTTTAAATCATTTCCATTATGTTCGACAAAAAATTTTCCATCTTCTTCATAAAATCTGTTATTCAGTATGCTAACATTGCATTTTTCATAATCAAGATGGTATGGTATAAAAGGAAAAGAAACAAAACTACTTATGCGTTCATTATCTTTAAAAAAGAAGGCAAAAGAGCCAGCGATGGAAAGCAAAGGATTATTTAAATCTCCAAATGTGAGAAAGAAAATCATTATCGCTTTATCTTCATTCTTTATATTTGCATACCACCATTCATACCAGTATATTATGTTTTCATCATTTTCATAATATTTAAAATGGGCTGCATCATTTATATCGTATCCATTTTCATCAATTCCAGATACCATAGATGATAAGGGGGTTAATAATACAATTATAAAAACTATAATTTCTTTCTTCATATCCAGAATTCCTCTATTTCAAGCTCCTTAATTTTGTCTTTCTTTGGTATGCCATCTTTCCTCCATCCTCTTGCCTTGAAATAATCATCGAGCATTTCCTTCTCTTCCTCTTTGCTTATATAACTTCCCTTCGAAACTCCTTCAGGAATTGGAATATGCATTTTCTCAGGTAATTTGCAATCTCCTTTTTTCCATCCAGCTTTTATATTGAAAATATGCTTTAAATTGCATATCCTCTCGCCTATTAACAGTAATTCATCCTCTTTCATCCCCTTTCCAATGCAGGCATCCAGCAAATCTTCAAAATTGAGCAAAAATATTTTCCTCGAAAACTTACACACTCCCAGAGCATCATAAATTGCCATAAAATTCTCCATATCAGCTATCTCCTTCCCCTTATTTTTACTGCTGAACCTATCAACTCCCTCATACTTCCAGAATTTTCCCGTTAGCTCAAGGGCATATGCCCCAGAGCGAAGATGACACGCCCCTCTTGGAGAACTCATGAAAGCAAGCCCCATTCCCTTTATCCCCCTCACATCATACGCAGGCGGCTCAAGCCCCCGAACATGCACTGCATATTTTTCTGAACCTTTTATCTTTTTACTCGCCATTTTTACTCCTTCCGCAAGTAAATTTCCTATGCCCTCTCTGTTTGCAATCATCTTTATTAATTCAAGCAAGGCATTTCCATCTCCAAATTTTGCTTCAAATCCAATTTCATCCTTTTTGATAATTCCATTTTCATATAAATCCATTAAAAATCCTACAACTCCACCAGCAGAAATTGTATCCATTCCATATAAGTCACATAGTTCATTTGCCTTCGCAACATGTTCAATGCTGGCAACACCACAATTTGATCCAAGGGCAAATAGTGTTTCATATTCAACTCCATCGAGCATAAAATCCCGCGCAACAAATGCCTTTCCACAAGGCTTAACACACTGTGTGCATGCTTTATTTTTTATAGCATATTTTGGTGCCCAATAATAAGGGTCAATCTCTTTTCTCTCATCAAATATTCCTTCCCTCCAGTTTCTTGTTGGGAATGTTCCACGCTCGCTATTCATCCATTCAAGAAACTCTCCTGTTCCATATTTTCCATCCTCCTCAAAAGAAGGATGGCTTATCATTTTTTCATACCATTCTTCAGCAAGCTTTAAAAGTTTTTCAGGCTTCGAAATCTTTATGTCTTTTGTTCCTTCAACAGCAATTGCCTTTAAATTTTTGCTTCCCATTACCGCTCCAATGCCCCCTCTGCCCGCCTGCCTCTCGTCGCAGTCCACAATTGCAAACCTTACAAGGTTCTCTCCTGCGATGCCGATTGTTGCAACAACATCAACGCCTTCATCTTTTTTTATTTCCTCCGCTGTTTTCCTTGTTGTTTCTCCTCTCAAATGCTCGGCAGAATTTATCTTAACCTCGTCATCTCTTATTACAATATAGCTCAATTCTTTTGCTTTTCCTTTAACTATTATTGCATCATAGCCAGCCTGCTTCATTTCAAATCCTATTCTCCCCCCCATTACCCCTTCATTCCATCCATTTGTTAAAGCAGATTTGGAAAAGAAAGAGGTCTTTCCAGCAGTTGGGACGGCGGTGCCAACAAATAAACCAGGGGCAATTATTAAAGCATTATCTGGTGAGAAAGCATCTATGCGAGCATCTACCTCTTTATTCATGAAATATGCCCCGAAACCATCTCCTCCTAAATATTTAAGGATGAAGCTTTCCCCAATCTTTTGCTTCTCTCCTTTTTCTTTACTCAAATCTATTTTTAATATATTTCCTGCATAACACATTTTATCACCCTAAAACAATTGCATTTTGAGAGCAGAATTTTATGCATTCTGGCGTGCCGTTGCATAAATCACACTTATAAGCTTTTTTTTCATGAATCCATACAGCATTTAGGGGACATGCTCTCTCGCAAGCCCCGCAACCAATGCATTTTTCATAATCCACATAAACAATCTCTCCATTTTTTTTCATTGCATCAAATTTGCAGGCTTCAATGCATTCAAAATTGCAGTTCTTTCCATGAGTGCATACTTTTGGTATATCCTCAACAATGCTTTTTTTATCAATCCTTATCCCGGATTTCCTTATATTTATAATTTTCCAGTGCCATAATGAACAGGTTATCTCACAAACCTTGCATCCAGAACAATTCTCTGGAATTGTTTTGATATACATCATTTATGAAATAAATAAGATATTTATAAGATTTTAGCAAAAATGCTTTTATTCGTTTTGACAAACTTTATAAATTCAATATTTTAATTATTAACAATCAATGATAGAATTTGCAAAAAATGAATATAGTGATGAAGAAATATATGGCATACTTGTTCCTGAGATTAGAGGATGGTTTAGAAAAAAATTTGAAAAATTTACTCCAGCACAGAGATATGCGGTAATGGAAATTCATAGAGGAAATAATACTCTGATATCTTCTCCAACTGGCTCTGGGAAAACTTTATCAGCTTTTCTTGCTGGAATAAATGAACTACTTCTTTTAGCAAAGGAAGGAAAACTTGAGGATAAAATATATATCCTGTATGTTTCTCCTCTTAAAGCTTTAAATAATGATATTGAAAGAAATTTAAAAGAGCCTTTAAAAGAAATTTATGAAGAATATAATATAAAGGAGGAGATAAGGATAGGGGTAAGAACCGGAGACACTCTCTCCAAGGATAGACAAAAACAAAAAGAGAAAACACCCCATATATTGATAACAACTCCAGAAAGCCTTGCAATAATTTTAAATGCTCCAATTTTCTCTAAAAAGTTAATAGATGTAAAATGGATTATAGTTGATGAAGTTCATGCTCTTGCTGATAATAAAAGAGGTGCTCATCTTTCCTTATCTCTTGAAAGACTTGTTTATAAAATGGAGAAAGAACCAATAAGAATTGGTTTGTCTGCAACAATTCATCCAATGAAAGAAATTGCAAAATTTTTGGTTGGAAAAGACAGAGATTGCATAATTGTTGATGTAAATTTCCTCAAAAAAATGGATTTGAAAGTTATTTCCCCCGTTGATGATTTAATATATGTTTCATCAAAAGAACTATCAGATGCTTTATATAATTTGCTCCATGAGTTGATAAAAGAGCATAAAACAACACTGATTTTCACAAATACAAGAAGTGCAACTGAAAGAGTTGTTTTCCATCTTAAAAGCAAATTTAGGGATTTAGAAAATAAAATAGAGGCTCATCATGGCTCTCTCTCAAGAGATGTAAGGCTGAAAGTTGAAGAAAGATTGAAGAAAGGGGAATTAAAATGTGTTGTTTCATCAACAAGCCTTGAATTGGGAATTGATATTGGTTACATAGACTTAGTTATTTTGCTTGGCTCTCCTAAAAGTGTTACTAGGGCATTGCAGAGGATAGGGAGGAGTGGGCATTTACTCCATGAAACTTCAAAAGGAAGAATAATTGTGCTTGATAGAGATGATTTGGTAGAGTGCGTTGTTCTTGCAAAAGAAGCAAGGGAAGGAAGGCTTGATAAGGTTAAAATACCTGAAAATGCTCTCGATGTTCTTGCTCAACATATTGTGGGAATGGCGATAGAAAAGAAATGGAATGTTGAAGAAGCATTTTCTCTTATAGTAAAGGCTTATCCTTACAGAAATTTACCAAAAAAAGATTTGATGAAATTGCTTCATTATCTCTCTGGTGAATACGAAGAGCTTGAAGAAAAAAAAGTTTATGGCAAAATATGGTTTGATGAAGAAGAAGGGGCTTTTGGCAGGCGGGGGAAGATGGCGCGCCCCATCTATTACTTAAACATTGGGACAATTCCAGATGAAGTTGCAATAAAGGTTTATACAACAGATTACAATTATGTGGGGAAGGTTGAAGAACCTTTTGCGGAGAGATTGAAAAAAGGTGATATATTTGTTCTCGCTGGCAATACCTATGAATTTGTTAAGTCAAGAGATATGAATATCTTTGTTAATCCAAAGCCAAATATGAGCCCGACCATTCCTTCATGGTTTTCAGAGCAATTGCCTCTAAGTTTTGATTTGGCAATGGAAATTTCAAAATTTAGAGGAAAAATAAAGAAAATGATAGAAAATGAAGAAAATGTTAAAGATTATTTAATTAAAGAATATGAAATTGATGAAAGGACAGCAATTGCAATTGAGAATTATTTCAGGGAGCAAATGCATTTTTTTATTCCAGATGATGAAAATCTGCTTGTTGAGACCTTCGAAAAAGACGGTTTTAGACATATAATTTTTCACACACTTGTTGGGAGAAAGGCGAATGAGGCAATTTCAAGAGTATTTGCTTATAGGGTAACAAAAAAATATAAAATAAATGTAAGAATTGCGATAAGTGATAATGGATTTGCAATAATATATCCTTCATATAAAAAGGAAATAAGTAAGGAAGATATTATTTCTCTATTTTCCTCAAAAAATATTGACAAAGATTTGACGAGCGCATTGAGCGATACGGAAATATTGAAAAGGAGGTTTAGACATGTTGCAACAAGGAGTTTGCTTGTTCTGAGAAACTATCTTGGCTATGAAATGAGCGTGGCGAAACAGCAGAGAAATGCCTCTATACTCTTTAAAGTTGTAAATGAAATAGATAGAAATTTTCCTGCTTTAAAGGAAGCTTACAGGGAGATAAAGGAAGATGCAATGGATATAGAAAATGCAAGGAAATTTATAAAGAAAGTTGAGAAGGGAAAAATCAGGGTTTTTGTTGAGAATTATTCAATACCATCCCCTTTCTCATTTAATATGGTAGCAATTGGTTCAACAGATGTTGTTTTGATGGAAGATAGGAAAGAAATGATAAAAGAAATGCATAAGGAACTGATGGAAATGATAAGATGTACGAAATAAAAAAATATGGATTAAAAATAAACAATCTCTATTCAATTTTAATAGATAATATTGCAGTATTCTCTGATTTGCATATAGGTTATGAAGGTGTTTTGAAAATGGAGGGGGCGATGATACCAAAATATCAGAAAAAAATAATAAAAAATAGAATAGAGGAAATAATCAAAAGATATAGTCCAGATAAGATTATCATAAATGGGGATTTCAAGCATGAGTTCGGGAGAAATTTAAGGCAGGAATGGAATGAAGTAAGCGAGCTTTTAGATTTTTTAGTTAAAAGATTGGAGGTTATTATTGTAAGAGGAAATCATGATAATTTTATAAAAACAATTGCAAAAAAATTCAATGTGGAAGTTAGGGATGAATATGAATATGGAGGAATAAAATTTATTCATGGGCATAAAAAAGCGATTGGTGAAAGAATAGTTATAGGGCATGAGCATCCATCTCTATATTTAAGAGATAAAGTAGGTGTTGTCGCAAGATTACCTTGCTTTTTAGTTAGCAAAGAAATAGTTGTCCTTCCTGCAATGAGCCCGCTGGCGAGCGGGACGGATGTTTCATCTGCATTAAATTTTGAATACCTTTCTCCCTTATTAAACGATTATGATGTTGATAAAATGGAAATTTATGCAATAAGTGATGAATTGCTACCTTTCTTTACAGTAGGGGAAATAAGAAGAATAATCTAAAACGGGGTTGTCGATTAATCAAAAAATTAATGTACCCAAATTAGATTACTATTAAAGGGGATGGGAAAATGAAGAAAGAAGGTTATTGGAAGAAATATAACAAAAAATTTAGTGATTTTGATGTTAAG
>JACIWB010000027.1 GCA_014361245.1 Thermoplasmatales archaeon
TTAAAATTTTTCTTGTTTAATCTTGTATAAACTGTATCAGCATCTGGAATTTTATATTTTGTTATTTCTTCCAATCTTTTGCAACCATTTTCAAGGTATCTTCCCCTTATTGAGCAAAATGTTATTCCTTTCAAAATTTCTTCATCTTCATATATCGAATTTTTATTGGAATGAAAGTTAATAATATTTATTACAAAACTAAAACAAAATCTATTTAATTTCCTTAAAGATTTATTATTTGCCTGAGGCATTATCCCTTCTTTTTCCATAATCTGGGATTTTGCCTCAGGAAATAATTTTTTCTAAATTTTCACTTTCGGAGATACTGGATACTGCCATAACCAATAAATATAAGCCCTATATTCCAATTGTGAAAATTGTCTGTAGATGCGAGGATATAACTGAAGAAGAAATAATTAGGGCAATTGATGAATATGATTGCGAAACTCTTGATGAGCTTAAGCATATTTTAAGGCTTGGAATGGGCCATTGTCAGGGAAGAACATGCCTTATTATTGCTGCAAGAATCCTTGCAAATAAAAAGGGAAAAAGAATAGAAGAAATAATCCCGTCATTCCGTCCTCCTGATGAGCCAGTTGAAATAGGAATTTTGGGGAAAGAATGAAAACAGATGTTGCAATAATCGGGGCGGGAATAAATGGATGTGCGATTGCATATGAGTTGGCCAAGCGCGGTATGGATGTTGCTGTTTTTGAAAAAAAATGGATTGCAAGTGGAGATACTGGAAGATGCGGGGCAGGAATAAGGCAGCAGTGGGCAACTGAAGAAAATGCAATTCTTGCAAAGAAAAGTGTTGAAATATTTGAAAAATTAAGCGAGGAGTTGAATTATGATATAGGGCTAAGGCAGGGAGGATATCTTGTAGCAATACATAGCGAAGAGGAAATGAAGCAGGCAAAGAAAAATGTTGAAATGCAGAACAGGCTTGGAATTCCATCCCGAATAATATACGAAGATGAAATTAAGGAAATCGCTCCAATACTTGATTTGGATGGAATGGAAGCAATTGCAGCCACTTTCTGCCATACAGACGGGCATGCAAACCCCTTCAAAACAACATATGCCTATGCTCTTGTAGCAAAAAAATTGGGGGCAAAAATATATAAATTCACAGAAGTAAAAGGAATAAAAGTAAAAGATAATCAAATTGAAGGAATATTGACGGATAAAGGAGAGATAAAAGCAAATTTTGTTGTGAATGCGGCTGGCGCCTGGAGCGGGGAAGTGGCGAGGATGGCGGGTGTGGAGTTGCCCAATAAGCCTGTAAGAAAGGAAGCTTTGGTTACAGAGCCAATCAAAAGGACCTTTGACTGCATGGTAATTTCCTTCAAGCATGGAATATATTTCAGCCAGCAGGAGGAAGGGCAAATTTTGGGTGGAATTCCCTCGCCAGAGGAAAAAACTGGATATTATTTTGAACCCACTTTTTCATTTTTAAAACACATGGCGTTTATGCTTGGAAAATACGCTCCTCAATTGAAGCATATAAAAATACTTAGGCAGTGGACTGGATTTTATGATGTAACTCCTGATGCCCTGCCAATTTTGGGAAAAACAAGTATTGAGGGATTTATTCAGTGCAATGGATTTAGCGGGCATGGTTTTATGATTTCTCCCATGGTTGCAAAACTTATTGCACAGATTATATGTGGTGAGAAAACCGCTCTTCCAATTGATAATTTTAGCATCGAAAGATTTAAAGGAAAAATATTCAAGGAAAAAGCTGTTGTAGGATAAATTTTATTATTTATTTCTTATTTATATTCATGTATCATCTGCTATATCCATTGAGAACATATCTTATTGTCAGTGGAAATGAAGAAGAAAGAAATGTTATGACCGCTGACTGGGTTAGCCCTGTATCTTATAAACCATTTATTTTATGTATTTCTATTTCTCCAAAAAGATATACTCATAAGTTAATTAAAAAATATGGAGAATTTGTAGTAAGCATTCCAACGATGGAAATACTAAGTGATGTATGGGTTGCAGGAACAAAAAGTGGACCAGAAAAATTGAATAAAATGAGATTAAATTTCATTTCCTCAAAAAAGATTAAAACAATGAGTATAAAGGAAGCAATTGCAAATATTGAATGTGAGGTTATTGATGAAAAAAATTATGGAGATCATACCCTTTTTGTAGGAGAAGTTTTGAATTATTCATACAATAAGGATGCTTTTAAAAATAGCACACCAAATATTGATTTTAAATTCATAGCACATGTTCATACAAGTGAGTTTGTAACATTCGATAGAGATAGCATAGTTAATATATAACTTAAATTTTAAGGACAATGAAATTAGGATATCCAAACAATCCAAGAAAAGATATTGAAGAAGAAATAAAATGGATTGCTGAACACTTTGATTTCATAGATTTTTTCATGGAGCCGGATAAATCATATCACGATAAAATTGATATTGAAAAAGTTAAAAAATTGCTCGATGATTATTCATTGGGTATAGTTGGGCATACTCCCTATTATCTTCCTTTTTCCTCTCCAATAGATTCGATAAGAAAAACTGCGATTGAAGAAGCAAAAAAATGCTTTATTGCCTTCAGCAGGCTTGGGGCGAAATATGTAACAATTCACGCCAGCTGGCCCCCTCACCTTTTTAATTTTGAAGAAGGAATTAATTTGCAAATAGATTCAATTTCCTTACTTCTTGATGAAGCGGAAAAAAATGGAATAAATTTAATGTATGAAAGTGGAATAGGTGAATTTGACAATTATAATACTGTTTCAAAAATATTAAATGAGTTTCCTAAATTATATTTTCATCTTGATACAGGGCATACATTTCTATATGGGAGGGATATCTGCAAATTCATAAGAAGGCTTAATAAAAGAATAAAACATGTTCATGTTCATGATAACTTTGGAAAGGAAGATTTGCATTTGCCTATAGGTGTTGGAAGAATAAAATGGGAAGAAGTAATAGGAGAATTAAAAAGAAATTATGATGGAACAATAACCCTTGAAATATTCGGAGATAAAGATTATGTTCTCCTTGCAAAGAAAAAATTTATTGAGATGTGGGAAAAGGGATAAATTATGCAGTATCAGAAATTTCCTTAATTGCTTCAGATAGCTCCTTCAAACACCATTTTCTCCCGCAATCACAACTTCCACAATATGTATCCTGATATTGCCCACCTACTATTTCTAGGTGAACTTCTTTCCTTTTTCATACTTATTTCTTAATAAACACCGGCTTTTTATATTTTAAGCCTTTTTGATTAATTACATTTCATCATAAGCTTTATTTTGATGATGTAAAGAAAAATTTTATTATCGAAAATTGATTTATTTTTATGAAGTTTGGCATCAATGCAAAAAAAATTTTTGCAATTTTAGGGGTTTTTGTGATTTTAGTTACTATTTTTGCATTAATATTTTTTAGAGAGGAAAAGAAGGGCGAAGAAGAGAAAGAATTCATACTAGATGATAGGGTAAGTCCTTATGTTAATCAAGGTTTATTTGTAGAAATTCTCAGGGTTCGTAATAGGGATATTTTGAACAGGATGTTATCTTTTGGAGAAAACTGGAGAGAAAAACCTAGATTTTATTATATAGTAGAAGTTGATGGAAAAGTGTGTAGTAACAAAGGTAACTGTGGAGAGAGTGATTTATATGAAACTTGGGATACTTTTGGAAAGGAAAGCATGTTTACTTTTGATATCGAGGAGGAACAGAAAACATCCAGAGTTACGATAAAAATTGTAGAAGAAAATAAGAAAGGAATTAGTTTAAGAACAAACGATGTTGAAAAAGAAACCCTTACTGTTATATATGATTATAGAACAGGTAGATGGTCCGGAGACGATAATTTCGGTGATAAAGATGGGTATGGATACTATCTAGGCGAGAATTATGAAATATGGTTCAATGTATATCAATCTGATTATGATAATGATGAGATTCCTTACTGGATTGAGGTAAATGTTCTTGGGACAGATCCCACAGTAAATGATTGTCTTTTGGATCCAGATGGTGATGGAATCCCAACATGTTGGGAATGGAAGTGGGGTTATGATCCCTTTACGCAGAACGATCATTCAAATCTAGATCCAGATATAGATGGAATAAGTAATCTCGAAGAGTATAAAATGAGAAAGTGGTTTGCAAATCCCTTTCAACCCGATATTTATATTGAGGTGGATTTTACAGAAAAAAATAAAATAATCGAGATAGAACCAACTCTATATGAAGAGTCAAAACAGATGTTAATAGAGCGATTCGCTCAACATGGAATTAAGGTTTTTATCGATGATGGATGGAGCGATAGCCCACCGAATGGTGGGGGAGAAATATTGCCCCATGCGTCTTATTTTGATGATGTTCTAGGAAAACAATTGCTGCAATATTATACTCACCATTTTTCAGATGAAAGAAAAGGTATATTCAGATATTTAGTAATCTCTTCTTGTTCAGGTGGATTTACAAGTCCTGTTTATTTTAATAAATTTGATGCGATGATGGTAGGAAACAATTTGAAAGATGTATTATTTACAAGGCTCGCATTTTCACCAAAAAGTGTAAGAGTAGTTTTAGCTGCCGCAGTTATGCATGAATTAGGACATACCTTAGGCCTTGTACCAGCTATCTTCCCTGGGAATGATATAATGCCCAGATATATTGGGGATAGATATCCAAATATGTCAGATGAAGATTATAATGGATATGTAAAAAATTATGTAAGCATTATGAATTACAGATATATATATAAAAAAGATTTATTTGATTACTCTGATGGAAGTCATCATCAAAAATATGACATGGATGATTGGGGTCATATTTATTTACCCACCTTCGAGATAGATATACCTATTTATGAGGATGTATCTATTAAAACTTTTGAAGATTTTAAAATTGTTGATGAATATCCCGGAATAGTTCTTAAGGGATGGAAATTTGATGAGAATTTAACTAAACAAAATCTTGAAAAAATAAAAAAATTTGTTACTGTAAAAAATGCAGATGCAGATATTCAGATATTTATCAAAAATAATTCAAGTTCAGGCAAAGAATATAATCTGAGGGTTTATGCAAAACCAAAAGTTGAGCCTGTTTTTGCAATCTATTCTTTAGTTGCAGAGGGATATGTAAAAGACAATAATTTTGAACTTTACTCTCTAGATGAACTCATTAAATACGCTAAAAGTTTTATAGAATGATTTATCCTACTGCATTCATCATAAATTATTTATTTGCTTCGCTATTAATGCTTAGTAGGTGTTAAAATGAAACCTCAAATGGCATATGATAGGGCAATTACTGTGTTCAGCCCTGATGGAAGGTTATTCCAAGTAGAGTATGCAAGAGAAGCGGTAAAGAGAGGAACTACAACTGTTGGAATAAAATTCAAAAAAGGAGTAGCTCTCATAGTTGATAAGAGAATAACATCCCACCTCATAGAGCCATCCTCAATAGAAAAAATATTCAAGATAGATGATCATATTGGATGCGCTACTTCTGGATTGGTTGCAGATGCAAGAGCCCTTGTAGAAAGAGCAAGAATTGAAGCCCAGATAAACAGGCTAACATATGATAAGCCAATACAGGTTAAAACTCTAACTCGCAAGATATGCGATTTCAAGCAGACATATACACAATATGGGGGTGTCCGTCCATTTGGCACTGCATTGCTTATTGGAGGAGTGGATGATAGCGGTGCTCATCTTTTTGCAACTGATCCAAGCGGGGCAATGGTTGAATATAAAGCAACTGCTGAAGGAGAAGGGAGGGATGCAGCAATTGAATATTTTGAAAAGAATTATAAGGAAAACTTAAGCATGGAGGAAGCAATAGAAATGGGAATTGAAGCAATGAAAAGCTCAAAAGAAGATAAAAAAATAGATAAGGAAGCAATAGAAATTGGAGTGATTGAAGAAGCGAGCGAATTCAGAATATTATCAAAAAAGGAAATAGAGAAATATTTTAGGGAGGTAAGATGATGGTATCACTTGATGAAGCAATTATTGCAAGATATGAAAAAAAAGGAAGGCACTTCGAAATATTGGTTGATCCAGATGCTATTGAAAAAATACTTGAGGGCAAAAAAAATGTTTTAGAAGCACTTGCAATAGATACTATTTTTAAAGATGCAAGGAAAGGAGATAAAGCAAGCGAGGAATCATTAAAAGAAATTTTTGGAACTTTAAAAATTGAAGATATAGCTCTTAAAATTATAAAGGAAGGAGAAATACAATTAACTGTAAAGCAAAGGAGGGAAATGATAGAAAGAAAGAAGAAAGCAATAGTGGACTGGATTGCCCGCTATTCGATGGACCCGCACACAAAGCTCCCCCATCCGAGGGATAGAATAGAAAGGGCGATGGAGGAAGCAAAAGTTAATGTAGATGCTTTTAAGCCAGTAGAGGAGCAGGTTAAGAAAGTTATAGATGCAATAAGACCAATAATCCCAATAAGCATAGAAAATGTTAAAATAGAGATTGTTATTCCTTCAGCTTATTCAGGAAGGGCATATGGTGAAATTATGAAAATTTCAAAAATATTAAAAGAGGAATGGCTTTCAAACGGTAACTTGAGATGCGTTGTTGAGATTCCAGCAGGGATGCAGAGCGAACTTTATGAAAAACTCAATAGCATGACAAAAGGAGAAGTTGTTTCAAAGATTTTAAAATGATAAGAAAAATTGTTTTACCAGGGTCGTTGGTGGGAGACAAAAGCAAGTTGCCGGGTAAGGGGACATTTAGAGAAGGAGAAAATATATATTCATCCCGCCTTGGAATTTTAGAGGAGAAGGGAAAATATGTAAATGTTATTCCTTTAAGCGGGGTATATATCCCAAATGCAGGGGATACAATTATAGGTGTGGTTGAAGAAGTTTATAGAAATGGATGGATTATTGATATAAAATCGCCATATTCAGCTTTTCTATCGATAGAAAATTCTCCATGGGAGATGGGTTATGGAGAAACATCCAAATATCTGAAAGAAAAGGACATAATAATAGGAATTATATCAAATATTGATGAAGCAAAAAACATCGATGTTTCAATGAAAGATAAGCAGTGCAGAAAAATAGAGGATGGTATTGTTATTGATATCCAGCCATCAAAAGTTCCAAGGGTTATAGGAAAGAAGGGTTCAATGCTTTCTACCATCAAAAGATATACTGGTTGCTGGATATTTGTAGGGCAAAATGGAAGAATATGGCTGAAAGGAGAGGATGAAAAAATTAATTTAGCTGTTGAAGCAATAAAGAAAATTGAAAAAGAGGCTCATACTTTCGGGCTAACTGAAAGAATTATAAAAATGTTAGGTGGTTAAATGAAAGATGGATTGAGAATTGATGGAAGAAAACCTGATGAATTGAGAAAAATAAAAATTGAGGCAGGAGTACTTTATCGTGCCGACGGCTCATGCTATATAGAATGGGGAGGAAATAAAATACTGGCAGCGGTTTATGGCCCCAGGGAAGCGTTGCCCCGCCACATTCAGAATCCAACAAAAGCACTTGTGAATGCGAGATATAATATGGCATCTTTCAGCGTAGAAGAGAGAAAAAAACCAGGCCCAGATAGGAGAAGTACCGAAATATCAAAAGTAATTTCAGAGGCATTGGAAAGCGTTATTTTCACAGAGCTTTTTCCAAGGACAACCATCGATATATGTATAGAGGTGCTTGATGCCGAGGCAGGCACAAGGTGCGCGGGCATAACAGCGGCCGCAGTCGCGCTTGCTGATGCTGGAATTCCAATGTATGATATACCCGTTGCATGTGCTGCAGGGAAGGTGGATGGAGTTGTTGTTCTTGATTTGACGAGCGATGAGGATAAGGAAGGGGAAGCTGACCTGCCTGTAGCAATTGCTCCAAGGAGTGAGGAGATACTTTTGATGCAGATGGATGGGCATCTGACATATAAAGAATTTGAGGAAGCTCTTGAACTTGCAATTAAGGGGTGCAGAGAAGTGGCGAAATTGCAGAAAGAAGCACTGCTCAGGAAATATTCAAAGGAGGTGGAATGATGGATATATCTGATCTGGCAAGATTATCAAGTGTTAAGAAGGATTATCTGTTAAAGCTCGCAAAGGAAGGCAAAAGATGTGATGGGAGAAAGTTTGATGAGTATAGGGATATAAAAATTGAGAGTAATATATTAAAAAATGCAGAGGGCTCGGCAAGAGTAAAAATAGGGAACACAATGGTAATAGCAGGAATAAAGCTTGAAATGGGTGAGCCATATGCGGACTCACCTGATAAGGGAGCTTTATCAACATCTGCTGAATTGCCACCTTTGGCATCTCCAGAATTTGAGCCAGGTCCTCCTACACCAGAGGCAATCGAACTTGCGAGGGTTGTAGATCGGGGTATAAGAGAATCTGGATATATAGAGATGGAAAAACTTTGCATTACTCCTGGAGAGAAGGTATGGATTGTTTTCATCGATTTGCATATTATAGATTATGATGGAAATCTGTTTGATGCCTGCCTGCTTGCCGCATCCGCCGCCCTCCAGAATGCGGTCATACCGAATGAAAGGTTCGGGCTGGGGGAAAATATTCCCTTGCCAGTTAGAAGCCCGCCCGTGAGTTGCACATTTGTTAAGTTTGATAATGCAATAGTTGTTGACCCCTGTGCTGATGAAGAAGAAGTGGCTGATGCAAGATTTACGGTTGCCATAGATGAAAATGGGGATATAAGGGCAATGCAGAAGGGGCTTAGTGGGCGTTTTACAATTGAGGAAATAAAAAATAATATAAAGCGTGCGCAATTTCATGCAAGCAACATAAGAAAATTGCTGGGTGAAAAAAATGAGAACAAAGAAAGTTAAATCCACAGGAAAATTTGGGGCGAGATATGGAGTAAAAACCCGCCACATATATCGTGAAATAGATGAAAAGCAGAGGCAGAAATACATCTGCCCTAAATGCGGTAGGAAAAAAGTTAAGAGGGAAAGCACAGGAATATGGGTATGCAAAAAATGCAATGCAAAATTTGCTGGTGGAGCCTATATACCTGAGACAATAGTTAAAAAGAGTGTTAATCAAATAATAAAAAGTATATTGGGTGAAGAATGATAATATATGTATGTGCTAAATGCGGCGAGAGAGTTGAAATTGATTTTGACAGAATGGGAATGAGATGCCCTAAATGCGAAGGGAAGATATTTTATAAGGAGAGAGGACCTATTGCAAAGGATATAAAATCAAGATGAATTTAAGGCTTGAAATAGATAGCAAGCACAATGATTTAATTTTTAATGCTTTGAAAGGTGAGAGCGCACCAAATGCAAATGTTAGGATTTATAAAAAGGATGGAAAGTTATATATTGAAATTGAGGCAGGAAGTATTTCAAATGCAAGAGCAGCTATTAATTCTTTCGTAAGATGGATTGATATGGTTGAGAAAATTGCCTCACTTTTTTAATTTTTCATATTCTTTTTTTACAATTCTGTCAACAAAAGTTGATGAAAAAGTATGAATGAAATGGGTTAGTAATCCTATTCCCCATCCAAATAAGGAAAAAATAAACCATGGAAATCCGCGAGATACAAAATACCACACTATGAAAAGAAAAATATTCACAAATATATAGATTGCAAGATGGGTATAAAATGCTATTTTTCCCTCCGCTCTTTTAATAGCAAGTCTTTCAATTTCATTGATTTTCATTATATAATAAAACAAAATTTTTATAAAAGGCTTTTCAAATTTTCATTATGAATGAAGTTGATGAAATTGTTGATGAAATAAAATTTTTTATAAAGGAAAGGGAGTGGGATAGATATCATACCCCGAAAAATATTGCTATATCTATCTCAATAGAAGCAAATGAATTGCTTGAAAAATTTCAGTGGAATGATTTATCCTTTCAGGATGTAATAATTAATGAAAAAATAAAAGAAGAAATATCGGATGAACTTGCTGATATATTTATCTACTCTCTTATTTTTCTCAATAAAGCAAAACTGGATTTTGGGGAAATTATAAAAAAGAAAATTGGGAAAAATAGAGAAAAATATCCTATAAGCCAGTAGTTACACTAACATTTTTTACTGTTACAAATGGCGAAAAAACTGGATGAGAAGTTTCCCACCAGTATATCTGTTTTCTCTCTTTAGAAATTTTTTCTATGTTTTTAAAAATTCTATCAATTTTATCACTTATTCTTATTCCTTTCAGAGGATACAAAATTTCTCCATTCTTTACAAAAAAAGCCATATCTCTTGCAACGGTGGAAAAATCTCCCGTGCGATAATTCTTAAATCTTGTATACCAGATATTTGTTATAAAAATACCATTTAGCTCTTCCATCATTTCCTCCTTTTTGCAATCTCCTTTGTCTATAATTGTATTCCATGGAACAGGAACAACTATTCCTGCGTTTCCCGTTGTATTTTTTCCGTATTCCTTTGCAGTAACGCTGTTATAAAGATAATTTTTTAAAATCCCTCTTTCAACTATAACTGTTTTTCTAGTTGCCACTCCTTCATCATCAAATTTTCTTGAAAACAAGCCATCTTTTTCAATTCCACTATCATATATACTTATATTTTCACTTGCAACTTTTTTACCCATTTTTCCATCTAAAAAGGAATAGCCGGATTTTACAAAAAATGCGGAAGAAAAATCAGCAAAATTTGAAGAAAGATTTGAGAAAGCAAGAGGTGAAAATAAAATTTTATATTTTCCTTCTTTAACTTTTTTAAATTTCATCTTTTTATTTATATACTCCTTTTCCTCATCTATTTCTTTTTCATCTATTTTACCAATTTTTCTTGAACAAAAAGTGTAATGTGCTGAGCAATCATTTTTCAACATTCTGCAGGAGATATAAAACATGCTATTTTTATCAGATTCATCTATACCCTTTGAATTTATCAACCTTATATTTTCTATCCTGCTATATAAACTTCCAGCGACTTCGCCAGTTGATGAGTTTATAACCTGATTTGCTGTATCTAAAATTTTTTCTTCATCAACAACATTTCTATCAAAAATTTTCTTATTTGAATAATTTCTATCAATGCTTATTGAAAATGGTGAAGGAGGAATAAATTTAAAAAATTTTTTTGCTTCTTCAATTCTCTTTTTAATCTTTTTTCTATCTGGATTTTCAATTGAAAATGTCATCTTTCTGCCATCTTTATAAAGAGTTATATAAACTTCTCTCCTATTCCATGTATTTAAAATTTCTACCTTATTTCTATAAAACCTGACCTGCTTTGCAATCGACCTTTCCTCCTTGATTATATACTCATCAAATTCCTTTAAATATTCAATCATTTTATCCTTATATCTCTTATCCTTATATCTGCCCCTCCAGTAGAAACCTCTATATCCTGTATCGGCTCACTCTTTCCACATGTAGCGGGGTGGAATTCAATATTTTTGCCAACAGCATCAATTTTTGAGAAAATTTCAAAGGTTGAAAGTTCTATGCATGGATGCTTTGCAATTCCCGCTATCTCACCATTTTTTATTGTATAAGCTTCATTTCCAACATATTTCTGGTTTATTCTTCTATCATCTATATTCCATTCCATAAATGTTATCATATAAACACCATTTTTAATTTCTTCAACCATTTCCTCAAAACTGTAATCTCCCTGTTTGAAATATGTATTTGCCATCCTTATGATTGGTTCCTTTCCATAGTTTGCTCTTGAAGAAGCATTGCTTTTGCAATTCATTTCATAAGCGGTCTGGCGATTATGCAAAAATTCATTTATCTTTCCTTCCTTAATCAATTCTCTTTTCCTCGCTTTAACCCCTTCATCATCATATTTATAGTAGCCATAGGCCCCCTCAATCAAAGGATTGTCTTCAATGCTCACCACTTCATTTGCAATTTTTCTTCCCAGCATATCCTGCCTTATATATGATTTTCCCGCCTGCGCCAACTCCCGCCCAACTATGCGGTCCGCTTCAAATGGATGGCCGCATCCCTCATGAGCAATCAATCCACTTATTAATGGGCTTAAAATAACATCTCCTTTTTTTGGCGCTTTTTTTCCCTTTTCTATTTTTTTCAGGAAATTTATATCCTCCTCCATTTTTTCCTCTATTCTCCATTCTTCAATAACTTCACATCCTGAAACATTTCCAAATTCTCTGCTTGCCTGTTCCCTTCCAACTGTTATTAAATAATAAAGATAAACTCTTGGAATTTTTGAAAAAATTTTGCTTCCCTCGCTGTTCATGTATATTTTTTCAATTTGCTTTTCCCTAAAAGATATAAAATTTTTTTTATTAAATCCGCTTAAATTTTTTAATAAATCAATTTTTTCATCAATTTGAAAATCTTTTCCCTTTATTTCATATCTATCTTCATTTATTTTTTCCTCGCTTAAAAAAATTTTATTTTTTCCGATGCTTGCTATTTTCTCCGCTATCTCCAACCCTCTCCTGATTTCTTTTTTATTTACAACATTTGAAGAATAAAAGCCAACAGATTTATCTATAACTCTTATTGAAAAACCATATTTTTCATCACTGTTTATATCTATAAACTCACCATTTGTAAATATAATTTCATCTATTTTTTCTTTCTCTATCCTTATCTCTGTATAATATTTTGAATTTTTTATTGCATATTCTGCAAGTTCTTCCACTCTTAACTATCAAACCTATTCAAAGCAATATTTCCCCAGTCATCATAATCAAGGAAGCCATGACTTCCATCTGAATAATCAACAAGGCTAAAGGAATAGCGATAATTCATGCAACTCTTATAATTTCCAAATAGCCAGTATTGCAACTGCCATGGAAAGCGGGTGTGCTCATTATCTACGCCTATATATCCATTCAATCCAAGCTGATGCCCCAGTTCATGCATGAAAAGGCTTGCATGCGAAATCTGCTGTTTTTCTGGCATTGGTCTCCATTTCTGAATATAATAGCTCCCGAGCACAAATGCATCCCTCTTAAAATTCATCCCTCCAGCAGGGCGGCGCCAGAACTCTATTTCGTGGCATATTATTGAATAGTGGAATACCCCTTTTCTCGGGTTGGCTGGCTGGTTGTGGAGGAAATATTTTTGATATATATCATTTAACTCATCAAAGTCCAATGACTCATCATAGGGAATTATGTCCATTTCCTCAATTATTCCATTATCTATAAAAAGCATTATGTTTTTCTTTGCAAAGGATGAATAAAGCATTTGAATTGATTTTTCTGGCATTATGTGTTTTATTCCATTATATTCTTCCATATAATCAACTTCAATGTATATATCTCGCCTGAAGGGGTCTGAAAACCACTCACTCATCATATATTCCTCATCATTCTGCAACCCATCATTATCTGGGTCAAGCAATGAATGATTTTCCGCTGAAAAAGGGCTATAGCCATATTTATCTTCCCATTCAATAGAAACTCCATCATTATCATAATCAATTCCATAATCACTTTCATAAGGATTTGTATGATAGATATTTATTTCTTCCCAGTAGGTTAGTCTATCATTATCATAATCATTATATGTTACATCAAACCATATTTCGTAATCATACTCCTCTATTTTGCCATCACTGCATCCACTTGCATGGCCGTAGCCATCCTCGTCTTTAAGAAAATCATCTCCAGTCCATTCTCCTCTTTTTGTATCCAATTCTATATTCAAAATTCCATCATCGGGAGTAATATATCCTCTTTTTTCTCCTTCAAATATTTCAACTGAGATACTTATTTTATCCTTATCATCCTTTATTTTTATTTCTTTTGATGTCCTGATAGTTAAATCATATCCATTAAGATTTATTTCCCATTTTTCTCCTTCAACATTCACTATTATTGAAAAATTTGCTTCTTCACCAGATATTTTCCTAACCCTATCTATGCTTATTTTCAATAAATTTTCGCTGTCATTGGATATAACATATGCTGGTGCAATCACCAAAAAAGCAATCATAATTGCTATCTCTTTCATGTTTCTAAATATAAAATTCCGGTATAAATAATTAACTTAATGCTTTCCCCTTATTATTTTTATATTCCTTGCTTCCATTGCATATTTTGCGGGCAACTTTATTGTTAAAACATTTGTTTTTCCTTTTTTTATTTTTTCTACTTTTGCATCACATATTTCCTTTCCTTCTCTATCAAGTGCTTTTACAATGCTTCCCTCTTCTGGCAAAGGAATGAATTCATATGGTATGCTCACAAGAGCTTCATCTCCAACTATTTTAACCAAAAATATTGCTAAACCAGGGCAAATCTCAATGCATTTCCCGCATCCAATACATTTTTCATAATCAATTTCTGGCAATGCATTTATATTTTCCATTGAAATTGCATTTTTTGGGCAGGCATCAATGCAAGGATTGCATGGAATTTCCTGTATGCATTCTATTATTGCAACTCCTCTCTTCAATTGCTCTTCATTCGGCAATTTCAAATCACTCAGCTCAAGATATCCTTCCTTTTCCCATTTTTTCATAATAACCACTTATAATTTTTTCCTTTGCCTTTCTTGGTCTTTCTCCAAAATAACCTTCCCTAAAAATTTTAAGTTGAGATGAATATTTTTTAAATTTTTCATCAAAATCCTCTATTCTTCTTATACCATTAGCAGACGCCAATCCCGCTATTTTTCCTTCAATAATTGCAGTTGATGCCTCCTCAATATTTGATAAATCACCGGCAACATATATCCCTTCTTTTGTTGTTTCCATGTATTCGTTATGCAATGTAACCCATCCTCCCGCCTCGCTTATAAATTTTATTTCTGCTCCTGTTTGAGCTACCAGCCTTACTGAAGGGGTTAATCCAATCGCTATACATATAAAATCACAATCAATTTTTTTCTCGCTTCCTTCAATAAAATTCCATTTATTATCCAATTCCACTATTATCGCACCTTCTACTTTTTCATTCCCGTATGCTTCTTTTATTGAGTGCCTTGTATATATTGGCACGCCATTTCTTCTCACCTTTGCAGCATGAACAAAATATCCACCAATTTTTTCCATTGCTTCAACAATGCATGCAACTTCCACGCCCGCCTGCAAAAGTTGATAAGCAAGTATTAAGCCGACATTTCCAGCACCAACAATAATCCCTCTCTCCCCAGGTTTCACACCATACACATTCATAAGAGTTTGCACTCCCCCCGCTCCATAAACTCCTGGAAGATCACTCCCTTCAAATAAAAGCATATTTTCCTGAGCTCCTGTTGCAAATATTATTTTATCTGCCTTTATTTCATATATTACCTTTTCAAGTTTGTTTATAGCGGAAAGGAATTTATAGCCTCTATCATAGTAGCCAATTACACTTGTATTTTTGAGTAATCTTATTTTCCTTTCTTCAATTTCCTTTCTTAGAAGGCTTGCTATTTCAACTCCTCTTTCACCCGCCCCCTCCTCACCGCTTCCAAAAAATTTATGGGTTTGCTTTATAAGCTGCCCCCCTACATGGGGATTTTCATCAATTAAAAGCACATTCGCATATTTGGCCGCCTCAACTGCGGCACTCATTCCAGCCGGGCCCGCGCCAACCACCGCAATTTCGCACGAAAGCTTTTCAGTTCTTCCATCCTCATATTCTTTTTTAGGAATTTCTTTGTCATTGTCCTCAACTACCATTCCTTCTCTAACAGGGGTTATGCAAGTCCTTATATTTGGCACACCATCCACTTTCATCAGGCATGAGGAGCATTTTCCTATTCCGCAGAAAAAACCTCTCGCCCTTCCTTTTTTACTTCTGCTAAAAACTTTTATTCCATTTGCATATAAAGCAGAGGCAATCGTTTCTCCTTCATATGCCTTAAGTTTTTTACCGTTATAGTAAAAATATATTTCTTTTTCTCTTTTAAAGTTAAGGATAGGATGCTCCTCTATCCTCAAATTTTCACCTTTTTAAGAAATTTTTCTATATTTTTTATAAAAACTGAATTATCTGGCGGATTTTTTTCGTCATATTTACTTTCTATCTCACTTATCAGTGAAATTAATTCCCTATAAATTTTTTTGTTTTTCATTATTTCCTTTATCTTATTAACTTTATTTTTAGGGAAAATATCATGGAGCCATGTTTTACTTTCTGGAGGAGGATGGGTTGCATTGTATTCCATATTATAGGCGGAGGCGATAATTGCGGAATCAACCATTTTTGTTCCCGCAGCAACTGACTTAAAAAGGCTTACAAGCTCTTTTTCATCGACATGAGGGCATTCTTTTTTTAATTCTTCGAGCAAATCTCTTGATTGTTTATTAAGCCTTATAATTTTTTTACCATCCCTATATTTTTCCTCGAGAATTTTCTCTATTTCTCTATCTATATCCTTCATCATAAGGGATATAAAAGGCAAATATAATATTTTTTATTTTAGTGGAGCTGTAGAACAAAAGAAAAAGATTAAAGCTTTCTACAAATTTTTGTATCCTTGCTTGAAAAAATTTTCTCATTCTCTTCATAAGAAAAACCGTAAAATTTACTGGTTATAAAAAAGATTTAAAAATCTCGAGATTGAGAACAATATTTGGAGATATTATTACTTTTGTGCAATAGAGTAATTTAATATAAGTAATAATAGAAATCTTCACGAACTCAGGTTATTTATTCACCACCCCATTTCTGCAGAAAAATATTTATTCTATTCTTATTCTTATTTTGATGAGACTTATTTCAATAGAAGAAGTTGAGGAAACACTTGAAGCATGGAAAAGGAAAAAGGAGGGGAAAAAACGAGAAAAAGAGGAATATCAGCAGAAAGAATAGCAAGGAGAATAATTGAAGGAAAAGGTTTTTCAATAATTGCAACAAATTATAAAATAAATTCTAAAGGAGAAAATATTGCTGAAATAGATATAGTTGCTGAAAAGGATAATGAAAAATATGCTATTGAAGTAAAATCAGGGAGAGCAAATCTTACAACTGTAAGGCAGGCGTATGCAAATGCCAAACTTGCTGGCTTGAAGCCAATGATAATATGCAAGAAATGCGACGATGCCACAAAAATTGCAGCAAAAGAATTAGGGGTAGAGATAATAGAGTTCAGTGAATATTATTTACTGCTTGAGCCAGAGGAAATTGAAAGCATAGTGAAGAAATGCATGGAAGAAATAATGGATGAATATGGTCTATCAAACTATCCAATTATTGATGGTGAAACAATAAAATTTCTGAAAATAATTTTACAATCAAAAAATTTTGAAGAGGCAGCTGATATGCTTGGAATAAGTGAGGAAGAGATGGGAAAAAGAATTGCTGAACTTTCAAGAAAGGGAATATTGCCAAAGAGAAGTTTATCTTTTTTAGATTTAAAGAAATGCTGTAATAATATAATTTCAAGGAATGAAATTTATATGAAGATGGAAAAAATAGAAAAAGCCTTAGAGGAAATCAAGGATATTTTAAAAAATCGATGAATTTTTTTAATGCTTTACTTCTATGGGAATATAGATTTTTTTCTTCTATTTCCATTTCACCAAAAGTTTTTCTTTTTCCCTGAGGAATAAATATTGGGTCATAACCAAAACCCTTTTTTCCTTTTTCTTCATTTGCTATTTTTCCCTTGCAAACACCCTTAAATAGATTTGTTTCTCCGTCATAATATCCAACAACTGATGCAAAGTGCGCTTCCCTATCTTTTTTATTTTCCATCAATTTTAATATTCCTTTATTACCTATCGTTTTAAAAATATAGGATGAATAAACCCCTGGAAAATTATTCAAGCTTTTTATAAAAAGCCCTGAATCCTCTATAAAAAAATTTCCATCAACTTTTTCCTTTAGATATTCTATTCCATATAAAACAACTTCCTCTATCTCATCCGCTTGAATTTCTGGATAGGGAATTGTGAGCATTTTTATATCCGCAATCATTTTTTTTATTTCTTCATATTTATGTTTATTACTCGTTATAAAATAAATCATGTTACCTTCCTCATATATCTTCCTCTTCTTTCAATTTCTTTTATCTTTTCAATAACTTCCTTCCCCCTATCAAAAGATTTAATATATGCCTCCCTTACCCACTTAAATAAATTTTTATTTTTATGCGCGGACTTAAATGCCTCCATTAGTAAATGTAGATCAACTCCCATATCCTCTATTTCTTCACTTCTTGAACTGAGACCAAAATCAATAAAATATATCCTATCATCAAAAAGAATCAGATTTGATGTTGTTATGTCCCCATGAATTATTCCATCTGAATGCAATCTTGAAATACTTTCACCTATTTTCCTGCATATCTCCATCTGCTCATCTTCTTTTTTAAAATCCAATTTATCCTTTAATCTTTCTCCTTCTATATACTGCATCACAATCTCATTATTTTCAATTCTCAAATCATAGATTATTGGCACATTGACGCCAGCCCTTCTTGCGCCAGCCAGCATGAGCCCTTCTTTTTTTGTTCTTTTTTCTCTTATATCATCATCAATTTCCTTAATTCTGTATTTTTTGGCTATCCTCCTCTTTATTATTGCTTTTCTTCCCCTCCATTCTGCTAGATATATTTCTGCCTCCGCCCCCCTCTTAATCAATTTCTCCATAAAACTTGCACCTCATCAGTTCTGTAGTTCTGCTTTATTTTTGTGTCCTCTATTTTATGCCTTATTCCCGCTTCATGCATAATTAATCCTGTCCATGCTATCATTGCGCCATTATCAACCAAAAATTCATTGGGCGGGGAGAAAAAATTTGCCCCTCTTTCATCAGCCATTGTTTTGATTATTTCTTTTAGCCTTGCATTACACGCAACTCCTCCACCAAGCAAAACTTCCTCTTTTTCCGTATGAGCCATTGCTCTCTCCGTTACTTCTGCAAGCATGCTGAAACATGTTTCCTGCAGTGAATAGCATAAATCCTCAATTTTCTCTTTTTTTATCAATGAAAGGCATGCTGTTAAGATTCCAGAAAATGCAACATCCATCCCCTTAACTGAATATGGTAAAGGTATGTATTTTTTACCTTTTTTTGCCATTTCCTCGATTTTGGGTCCACAGGGAAAATTCATGCCGATGTTTCTCCCAAACTTATCAAGGCAATTTCCTATTCCTATATCAAGAGTTTCTCCAAAAACCCTGTATTTCCCCTCCATAAAAGCTATAACTTGAGTATTTCCTCCAGAAACATAGAGAAGCACTGGGTCATAGCAATTTGTTAGTACCCTCCCTATTTCAAGATGCGCTATGCAATGATTCACTCCAACAATCGGCTTTTTGAGAGCGATTGCAATAGCCCTTGCGGCGGTTGCAGCAGTTCGCAGGCACGGCCCC
This sequence comes from Thermoplasmatales archaeon, assembly GCA_014361245.1. Taxonomy (NCBI): domain Archaea; kingdom Methanobacteriati; phylum Thermoplasmatota; class Thermoplasmata; order Thermoplasmatales; species Thermoplasmatales archaeon. Next base: position 19,229 of record JACIWB010000027.1, read on the forward strand.
AGCCCAGGACCCACCGAAAAACCTATTATATCTATTTCCTCCTTGCTTATATCTGCTTTATCTATTGCTTCTTTTATTATTTTTGGGAGATAAAAAGCATGATGATTTGCTGCTTCTCTTGGATGAATTCCTCCCTCCTTAGGCTTATACATTTTTGAAACATGGGAGAGAACATTGCATTTATCATTTATTTTCTCAACAATTCCAACACTAACAGTATGGGCAGTTCCCTCTATTCCAAGAGAAATCATAAATTCTTTATAAGAGCAGCTATCTCCTCTCTTTTATCCTTTTCTTTTGGTAAAGCAATTGATGCCTTCCACTTTTTTGTTCCATCTTCAAGATAGTAGCCCCTAGAAATGGAGATAAACTCGTTTTCTCCCTCATCTGTTTTTGCCCTTTTTCTCGCAACTTCTATAAAATTGTTTCTACCAAACTTCACTTCCTTTGCTTCTACTATTTCATATTCTACCATGGTATTTTGAAATATTTTTCCTAAATTTAAATTTATTGCCTTTATTCAGTATTTCCGAATGTTATGTTAGATTTTGATTTTTGCAAAAAAATAAAAAATTTTTTTATCAATTTAATTTAATTGTTCTGAAAACAAAAAATCAAAAAATAATTTCTTCTCTATAAAAATATTAGCGAAAGATAGTCCTATAACTTTCGAGATAAATTATTAAAAAATTTTGATGATTTTTTCATCGATTCTTTTAGCACAATTAATATTACATAGAACTTTTCTTTGCTTTATTAAATCAAGAATAGAATCTTTCCACTTTTCAGCTATTATAGAAATAAATTCTCTTATAAAGTACCACAGATTATAAAGGATAGCAGAAAATATGAAAAAGAAAAACCTTATAATAGGATTCTCTGTCTTCGTTTTTATCATAAAATTCTCTTGAGCATCTCTATAAAAATTTTCTATGTTCCATCTTCTCCTATATAGATCTGCAAGACTAAGAATATTTGATTCATCAATTTCAATGTTTGTGCAGAAAACATCGAAATTTTTCCAATTTTCTTTATATTTGTTACCATTTGGAATGAAGAACAAGTTTGTTTTTATTTCTTC
>JACIWB010000028.1 GCA_014361245.1 Thermoplasmatales archaeon
CATTTTTCCTCATCTATTTTTAGAGCATTGCATGCTCCCTCTACCATTTCTTTTCCAAATTCAATTAATCTTTTATCTGTTTCTTTCCAGTTCATCCCATTCCCTCCTTTTAAAATAAATAAAGAAATTTAATCTTTTTCTTTTGTTCTACGGACCCCTTCCAAAAAATTAGATTTATATATATCTTAAAAATAATCCAAGTATGACAAAAAAGAATAATGGTAAAGATTTCATAATATTCATTTTACTCATAGCACTTTTTTCATCAATTTTATTCTTTCTGCTTGGCAACTTGAAGCAATTTATAGCAGGAATTATTTTTATAACATCAATACTTGCATCGCTCTTCTTTTGGAGGTTTAGAGTTGGAATAGTTGCAATTGGTTTAACCCTACTTATTTTAACAGGAACAATAGATATGGAAACATCTCTAAAATTCATGAATTTTGATGTAATAATATTCCTGATTGGAATGATGATTCTTGTTGCAATGTTAAGAGATGTTGGATTTTTTTCTTGGATTGGAATAAGATTGAGTAAGTTTGCAAAATTTAATGCAAAAAATCTCTTTGTTATAATTCTTTTCCTTTCAGCAGTTATGGCAGCTCTTGTAGGTGAGGTTGCATCAATTCTTTTTATTTCAACCTTAATAATATCAATATGCGATCAATATAAAGTTAATTCAGTTAAATATATCATATCAGCAGTTTTTGCAACAAATATAGGGAGTTCTTGGACTGTTCTTGGGAATCCAATAGGAATAATAATTGCAATGAGAGCGGGTTTAACTTTTGAAGATTTTATCAGATGGGCTTTTCCAGTTGGGCTTGCTTCGCTTTTGATCTTGATTCTCCTTATGCTTTTAATTTTCAGAAACGATATAAAAAATTTTCAGCAAAACATAAATAAAAAAATAAAATCAGAAAATTCAAAATCTGTTGATGAAATTATTGAAACAGTTGATAAAACAATAGATAAGAAAGCCCTTAAAATAGGCGTTATAATCTTCTTTTCCATTATTTTCCTTATTTCAATCCACGCAAGAGTAGAAAATTTCCTCAACTTAGAAAAAAACACATTCCTCATAATTGCCCCGATTGCGGGCGCCGGCGTCGCAATGACATGGCGCAGGGAAAAGGCGCAAAAATATGTTGAAAGGGTGGATTGGTGGAATCTCGTTTTCTTCATTTTTCTTTTTTCCATAGCGGGTTGCATATCATATGTAGGGCTATCTGATAGAATAGCTAATTCAATTGCAAATTATTCAAAATCCCTTCCACTGATAATAATATTAATATTTTTAATTAGTGCATTTGCCTCTTCAATGATAGATAATGTTGTTCTCGTTACATCCTTTATACCAATAATATCATCGCTTGCAAACTCTGGAATAAATGTTTTTCCGCTGTGGTGGGCTCTTCTTTTTGGAGGATGCTATGGTGGAAATATAACTCAAATTGGCTCAACAGCAAACATTGTTGCAATTGGAGTGTTGGAAAAGAGGAAGCATTATTATATAAAACCAAAGGAATGGATTCCTATTGGCTTGGTTGCAGGGATTATTCCAGCAATTATTGGCTTAATTTTCCTGCTTGTGCAAATTTAATATATCATTAAAATATTTATTGCAATGAAGAAAATATTTAAAGAATTAATTGAAGAAATAGAAGGAATTTTATCACTTCCAATTGACAAAAACAGCAAACTGGAAAGAATATGCATTTTATTGAAAGAAAAAATTCATTATTATAATTGGGTTGGTTTTTATTTTGCAAAAAATGGAAATCTTATCCTAGGCCCATTTTGTGGTGATGAAACGGAGCATAAAATAATTCCTTTTGGAAAGGGTATCTGTGGGCAAGTTGCAGAGAGTAAAAATGCTTTAATTGTTCAAGATATAACAAAGGAGAAAAATTATCTTGCATGCAGCAGAAAAGTTAAAGCGGAAATAGTTGTTCCAATTATTAGAGACGGAGAATTTTTAGGAGAAATTGATATAGACAGCCATTATATTTCTCCATTCAACAGCGATGATGAAGAATTTCTTAAAGAAGTGTGTAAAATTGTTGCAAAAATTATTTGATTCTGAATAATTTTTTAATAAAATCCAGAAATTTAATCTTCTTTTCTTTCTTTTCTTCAAAAATTCCAGCTCTTGCTTTTATTGTTTTTGCTATTGGTGCCCCTCCCGCTATGATTAAATTGTCCTCGCTATCATTTGTAATTCCTTTCATCCAGTCATTCATATCATTTCCATTGCTTACAAGCTTTCCAAGAGAAATATCCAAAAGCAGATTTCCCCATCCATCATATAGCCCGGCATAATACTCGTTCTTATTTATTTTTCCAGTTACTGCAATGTTTCCATTTTTCGTTAAAGATAAATCATAAAGCCATCCTTCTGTTCCAATTTTTTCCCATATAATATTGAAATTTCTGCTTATTTTTGCCAGATAATGCTTATAGCTTGCATCTTCAAACTGACCGCAGATAAAAAGATTTCCATCAAAAAATATTTTGCAAGGAACAATCCTCAAATTAAAAATTTTCTCATTTTTCTCTATTCCAAACTTATCAAAATTTGAAATAATCAAGCTGTAGTCATCCTTTGCTACAAATCCAGCGCAAAAAATATCATTTTCAAAAACAGTAAGCGAGGTGTAACCAGTATATTTCCCCATTTTCCAGCATTTCCTGTTCCATATAATCGAGCCATCATTTTTCGAAATTTTCATAACAAATCCATTTACAGAGGGCGGAAAAATTCTCCCGCCGAAGCCAGCAACAAAAATATTATCACTTTTATCTACTGCCAGCGAGGGGGCTTGCGTGTATAAGAAAGGAGCGTAGGTTTTTTCCCATATTGGAGAGCCATCTTTTGAATATTTTTTAAGGTATGCGGTGCAGTATTTTCCACTTTTATCATAAAATGAGCCAACCGCTATTATATTATCTCTTGAATCAACCTTCACATCAAGTAACGAGCCAAAACCTTTTGAAAGGAATTTATCAACATTAAATGGCTTTTTTAAGGAGCCTTGAGAAGGAAAATATAATTTAAGAGAGGTAGAATCACTCCATAAAAGATTTCCATCTTTATCATATTTAATTATTAGTCCCCTGTATTCCTTATCCACACCGCACACTATAACATTATTTTTTGAATCAACCGCAGCCCTGCAATTTCCATATCCATCATTGTAATCTCTCTCCCATATTATCTCATATTTATAATCTTTTTTCATCCTGAATATAAATCATGATTTATATAAAATTTTATTCAGGAAAATTGTTCCAGCAGATCAATTTTGCTGACCGTTTGCAATAAATAAAAATAAATAATATTATATAGTAAAAAAGCAATATTGCCTCATGGAGGCAAAAATATTTGATAAGATGTATGAAGAGTTCAGGGAAATACTGATATCCGGAATAAAGATGAAAATACTGATAAGTTTGCTCGAAGGAACAAAAACATCCAGGCATTTAATGGAAGAGATAGGAATAAGTTTATCATCTGTCCTTCATACTGCAAGAGAGCTTGAAGAAAAAAAATGGATAGAAGAAAAAAAAGATGGATTTATCTTAACTCCAGCAGGAAAAATACTGGCGCAAAAAGTTTTGGATATTACAAATTCTTTCTATGTTACAGGGAAACACAAGGAATTCTGGCTAATGCATGAAACAGATGGAATTCCTGAAGAATTTATCAATAGAATAGGAGAAATTAGAAATTCTGAGATAGTTAAATCTTCTCCAAAGAATTTGTTGCAGGTTCTTGCACTTTATGTAAAGCATGTAAGCAGAGCAAAAGATCTTGCTGGAATATCTCCTGTTTATGTTGAGGATTTTTCTAATCTTGTTAAAAAATTACTCAAAAAAGATGCAAAAATAAAGCTTGTTATATCCAAAGATATAGCGGATAAAGTTTTTGAAACATATAAAAAGGAGGCGGATAAAGAACTAAAAGAAAAGGTTGAGAAGGGAAACCTGAAAATATGGATAATTGATGATGTAAGAGTGGCAATGACTGTAACAGAATCTTTTGTATCAATTGGTCTATTTAATTTGGATGGAACATACGATTTTTCCCAGGATTTGGTAAGTTATGATGAGGAGGCGATAAAGTGGGGTAGAGACCTGTTCGAATATTATAAATCGAGGGCAAAGGAGGTTAGCATACCTTAGCCCTCTTTCATTCATAAAAAAAATTTTTCATTTCCTTACTCTTACAAATATTTTTACTTCAGTTGTTGGGGCGTCGATAATATCATTTTCCTTTCTTCTTTTAACAGGAAAAATAATTATTTACATGGTTTTATGCACCTCTCTCATTACATATAGCATATATTCATTGAATAGATTAACAGATATTGAAGAGGATGCATCAAATTTGCCAGATAGGGTTAGTTTTATTCAATCTAAAAAAACTATTATTCTCTTTCTCTCCTTATTATCCTACCTTCTGGCTCTTTTTTTGGGGGGATTAATGAATAAATATACAATTCCAATCTTTTTAATACCTTTTATCATGGGACTTATATACAGCATAAGGATATCATCTTTTAGATTGAAGGATTTATTTTTAGCAAAAAATTTAACTGTTTCTATATCATGGGCGCTTTCCTCCGCCCTCCTGCCATATGTGTTTGGGGGAAATATTGTATTTGCGGGCATGATTTTTGTTTTTCTTTTCATTAAATGTTTTGTAAATACTGTTGTTTTTGATGTAAGGGATGTTGAGGGAGACAGAAAGGTGAGAGCAAATACCATTCCTGTTATTATGGGGGTGAATAAAACAATGAAAATTCTTCTTTTTGTTAATTCCATTTTGTTTATATGGCTGTTTATATGCATCCAGAAGAATTTTTTTATGGAATATATTCCAGCAATTCTTTTTTCAATAATATATGGATACATTTACATATTTCTGGTTTGCAGAAAATTTAGCAAAAATTTTAATTTTGATTATATGGTGGATGGAGAATTTATCATGCTTTTTTTGCTTTCAAAATTCCTTTGAGCAGGAAAAATTTTTTTAATAAAAAATTATAACATTATGAAGAGGCTAACTTGCATAATTGCAATAATTCTTTTGAGCAATGTTTTTGGAAGCGGGATTTTTATTGAAATAACAAATCCTTCTTACGGCGAAGTATTTCATGTTAGAAATATTACATTTTGTGGATATGCGGAGGCATGCTGCAACGATAAACTTGTTAAACTGGCATGGACACATCAATGGGATAACGGAAGCATATCAGATGAGATGAAACTTGACTTTATAACTTATTATGAATTCAGAATAGATATTTTACTTTACCCTGGAAAAAATTTATTTGAAATTACAGCAAATTCATATTCAGGAAACAAAGCTTCAGCAAAAGTTGAGGTATATTACGATGGTCCTCTTGCTGATGCAAATGGTCCATATTATGGATATGTGCTCGAGGAAATAAATTTTGATGGCTTTACTTACGGAGGAAGTGAGCCATATATATTTCTCTGGGATTTCGGAGATGGATGCGTTGCTTATGAGAAAAATCCGAGGCATTCATATATAAGCTCAGGATTTTATAATATAAGTTTTAAAGTTACTGATTCAAATGGTTATTCAGATATAAATCATACTTTTGCTGTTATAAGCAAAAGAGAGGAAAATCCTCCAGTAATTGAGATAACAAATCCTAAAAACTGGATTTATATAAATGGAAATAAAATTATTCCATTCTTTATTCCTTTGATAGTTGGAAGCATAAACATAGAGGCAAATGCATATGATGATACTGGAATAAGTTCTGTTGAATTTTACATGGATGAAAATCTATTATGCAAAATATATTCCCCTCCTTATTCATTTGAATGGAGCGGAAATGGCTATCACGAAATAGAAGCAATAGCATATGATTTATCAATGAATAAAGCTAATTGCTCAATAAACCTGCTCGCAATTTAATCAGTAAAAACTTTCATCAATTTTTTCCTCTGATATTTTTTTATTTTCAATATTTTTTATGTAATCTTCATAAAGGTGAATTTTTGCGGGAATTGCGAAGGGGGCGCCTGGATATGTTATTATCGCTTCTCCCACTTCAAGCGTCTGTATCTCCTTTTCGAGATTTGATATATCCTGCTTTGCAGAATGCTTTATTATATTTCTATCATTTTCGTCAGCAAGCCCCAGAATAAAAAAAGTATTGAACTGGCTGAGTAACTCTTCCTTTATTAGTTTTGGTTGCTGTGTTATTGCACAAAGCCCGACTTTAAATTTTCTTCCTTCTCTTGCAATCTGGGCAAAAATTCCATCTTGCAAAACTCTCTGTGCCTCCTCTATTGTTATAAGCACTGGAGGAATTTTTCTGAATTTCTCCTTATCCTTGAAAATGCTTTTGTTATAATATAAAATTTTCCTTGCAATTAATACGCTCACAAGCAATTCCTCATATTCATAAATGCCAGAGGTATCAATAAGAACTACCTTACCTTTCTGCAAATCTCTTATTATTGCATCAGTATAGCATATATCCTCACTCTGAACAACTATATCCGATTCAACTATTCTTTCCGCCCTCCTTTTAAGCACACTGAATGTTATATCCTGTATTCTTCTATTAAAAATCTCAACAAGTTCATTAATTTCCCTTTCATAAAGCTCATCAAGCCACCCACTTCCAAATTTTGAATACAGGGCATATAGAGCCTCTTTCTGCGCTTCACTGAAATTAAATATTTCCTCAAAATCACTGATGCTTATCTCACGCGTCGATAAAACAAGCCTGCTCGCGCCCCCGCCTGCGGAAGGCGAGTAAAACATCGCCCTGCTTTCCGCAAGAGGATGCTTTTTTATTGCATCATAATATTCTCCATGGGGGTCTATTATAGCTATTCCATATTTGCCAGATTTCATTGCAGATGCGGTAAAGACACGCATTAAATTGCTTTTCCCCATACCAGTTGTTGCAAATATGCCAATATGATACGGAATTAAATCCCCCTTTATTCCTACTTTTATATCTATTTCGTCTTCACCACTCCTGATTTTCCCTATTTCTATATCACCCATATATCTCTCTATAAATTTATAATCCTCCTTATTTGCTTTTCTTACAGGACAAAAATGAGATGGCAATTTTTTTGGTTTATAAAATCTTCCATCCCTTACATAACCAAGAGGTTTGCACACACATATCCTGAATAATCTCCTATCTTTTTCTTTCAATGTGTATTCTTCCATTTTTTCGTCAAGTGTTAGCATATCTCCCGCGGTCCTTAAACTCCATTTTTCATCCCCTTCCTGCCCATATTGGATATCTACAACCCGAAGAAAAAATAGAGAATTGTTTTCTCCATCATCAGCAACAAGTATTTCTCCTATTTTTGTGTCCTGATTGTAACCCTGCCTGAAAATTATTTCCCCTATACTCCTCCCAACTATCCTGCCAATCATTTTATCACTCTATATAGTCATGATAATCATAAAATATACTTTCCCATTCCTCATGACTAATTCCTTTTTCAAAAGCTGTTTTCTGAATTAAATGTTTTAAATAAATTTCCTCTTCCTTGCCTATCTTAACATGTCTGTGTATGTCAGCAAGGCAATAGGGATAGCCAAGACAGCTTATATCCTTGCATAATGCAGATATTTCAGAAAAAACCTCCTCTTCATATTTTCCAAAATAATCTACCCTAAAAACAAATTTTGAATATGGATTGAATTTTACAGCATATATACCATCTCCTATTTTATAATACCAGCATTTTTCTTTCATAATTTCATCCCCAACTTTTTTGATTATAAATAATAAAGGAGTTTTTTCTTTCCTGTAGCCACTCTTTTTACTTATTCCAACAACACCTTCAATTTCATATTTAAGACATCCATCAAAAATAACAATTTCATTTCCTGCAATTTCTTTTGCAATTTTATACTCCTCATTTTCCCTCCTTGAATCATTTTCAGCATCCGCATTTTCATCATATATAACATCCAGTTCTATTTCCCCCACTCTCCTCTCAATTATATTTTTTTCATTTGCTTTATTATATCCAACTCTTCTTGCAAATATTGAAAATGAATATGCATCAAAAATTTTTAAAGAACTCCCATCGATTGAATATGCTGTGCAATTTTTTCTCCTTTCAAATTCTATAAAATTATCTCTATCTATCCCAAAATCATCTGCACCAGCCAATGCTTCTATGACTTCCTCGACCTTCACATTTGTATATATTCTATCTTTAAATCAGTTGCTCATCCTGTATTCCAGAAGCACTCTGCCATCTTTGTCCACAAGGCGGCGCATGCTCCCTTTGCCGTATATCTGCAAATCTTTTCCGAAATTATCTATATGGGTCCATCCCCTCATGTTGGTAAAAAAGGTATTATTTATAAATCTTTTTAAATTTTTTGGGATGCTGTTAACTTTAGCATTGCAGCACCTCCTACAACGCTACTATAAATCTTTCATATTCATTATCCATTGTTATCCCTCTACAATAAAAAACTGGAGTTATTGGATAAACTCTGATGGCTCTATCAAATTATAATAGAAAACATAAATGGAAAACCAGAGCTTCACATGTTTTATTTTCCATCTCTTGCTTGGAAAATAGTTATCAAAATGTTCTATCTTTTATTGTTTCAATTACCCTTTCAACATAATTTCTGATGCCCCCGGAAATAATCTCGTGATGAATCCCGTATCTTTTCAGTATCAGATACCATGCCCTTTCGTCTGTTTCGCATCGCACAAATCAATTTTTTACAGGCCATGTTTGTTCTGCTCCTACTTATCATAAAGAAGACAATCTTTCAGGTTCAATGACAAACCAAAACCAGAAATTCATATCTCCTATCTGAAGAGATGTCTCATCAATGACAACACAATGAGGCATTTTGTCTGAGATGCTATTTTTCAATACACTCCGAATTTGTGCAGCCAGTTCCATATGGCGGTTCTGCTTCTCCTTACTAATATATGAATTCCACTGGTTCTTTCTCTCATAATGATACATTTTTCTTTCAATAATTGCATCCCTTTGCATTTTATCATCAAATGCATCTATGGAATGCATATTTTTATCGAAAAATTTGGTTAAGCTAACAGCACCAAATCCTATCCATAAAGCATAAATCTTATAAAATAGTTCATTATACTTGCCTAAATGAAAAGAAAAAAAACCAATGTTCAGCTAATAAAAACAATAAACTTGCTCAGGGAAGCCGCAAAAAGGAACAATGCAAGAATATGGGAAGCGATAGCAAGAAAACTTGAGAAACCATCAAAGAATTATGCTGAGGTAAATGTTGGAAAAATTGTAAAAAATTTGAAAGAAGGAGAAATAGCAATTGTTCCTGGAAAAGTGCTAGGGCTTGGAGAAGCGGGGAAAATTGAAGTTGCTGCTCTTAAATTTTCAAAATCAGCAAGAAAAAAGATTGAAGAAGCGGGGGGTAAATGCTATAGCTTAACCGAAATTGCTGAAAAAAATCCTGAAGGAAGTAATTTAAGAATTTTGGGTGGTTAAATGCGTGTAATAGATGCTACCGACGCCCCTTTGGGAAGACTGTCATCTGTTGTTGCAAAGATGCTTTTAAACGGTGAGGAAGTTTTTATTGTAAATGCTGAGAATGCAATAATAAATGGAAATAAAAAGGAGATAATAAAAAGATACATAGAGCAAAGGAGGATAGGGGGAATGAAAAGAAAAGGACCATATTTTCCAAGATTGCCTCACATGATAGTTAAAAGAACTATAAGGGGAATGCTTAAATATCAAAAGCCAAAGGGAAGAAAAGCTTATAAAAGGCTTAAAGTATTTATTGGTTTGCCAAAAGAATTTGCGGACAAGCAAATAGAAAAAACAAATTTCAAAAAATCAACAAATTATATAACTCTTAAAGAATTATCCGAGTATTTGGGTGTAAAATGGCAGAAATAATATCATATGGCAAGAGAAAAAGTGCAATAGCAAGGGCATATATTGAGAAAGGAAAAGGAGTGGTAAGAATAAACAAAATTCTTCTTGATGCCTATCCAGAATATTTCCAGCAGATAGTTGCTGAGCCAATCCAGCTTGCCGAAAAATATAAAGATAAAATAAACATAGATGTAACTGTCAGCGGTGGCGGCCCAATCAGCCAGGCGGAAGCTGTCAGAACTGCAATAGCAAAAGCAATCTATGATTTTGTGAAGGATGATGAATTGAAGAACCTTTATATGCAGTATGACCGAACCCTTCTTGTTAGTGATGTAAGGAGAAAGGAGCCAAAGAAGCAGCTTGGAAGGGGGGCAAGAAAGAAGAGGCAAAAATCATATAGGTGAAAAAATGATTATTCCTGTAAGATGCTTTACCTGTGGAAAAGTCATTGCTTCTGCATTTGAAGAATATAAGAAGAGAGTTTATATTGATGGCGAAGACCCAAAAAAAGTTCTGGATGAGTTAAACATAAAGAGATATTGCTGCAGGAGAACAATAATTTCCCATCCTGTTTTTATAAAAGATGGTGAAGTAAAAGAATACATTGATGAAGCAGCCCAATACGAATAAAGCATAATAAATATTTTAAAAATAAAACGATTATCATTTTAGGGCGTGTGGCCCAGCCAGGATAGGGCACTGGCCTTCTAAGCCAGTGGTCGCGGGTTCAAATCCCGCCACGCCCGCATTGGGCTCGTGGTCTAGGGGTTATGATGTCTGCTTCACGAGCAGGAGGTCGAGGGTTCGAATCCCTCCGAGCCCATTAATCAACAACTATTTTTTTAATATTATATCCCTTGGGACATTCAACATCGTCCAAAACCCTTAAAATTCTGTATTCCTTTTCTTTTATCTTTGGATTGCATGCCTTATACTCATTGCAGGAAAATTCATTGCACCTCATTGGCTTAAAACTTATAGATGTTGCTTCCGCTTCCTGGCTTTTTACATTTATTTCATAAGGTATCTTTTCAACTTCAACCGCGATAACCCCTCCCTCATGCAGTGGGCATTCATGCTTTTTTTCTCTTATTTTTAATATTTTATAAGCCCTTCCTTCCTCAAGATTTGAACAAACTGTTTTTAGTTTGCAATTTTTACAGGTATTCGCCACCCCATAATATATAAACTCATTTCCTTCCTTTGCAATTTTAACCCCAACAAGAGTTACAACCATCATACCACCTCCGTTATTCTAACAATTTTTTCAGCCGCATCTTTCGTGATTCCATCTGTTCCGAGAATAGTATATCTATTTGGTCTTATTTTATGAGCAATTGTAAGAGCTTTTATAACATCCTTCCTGTGCAATCCTATCTCCCTAGCAGTAGTTGGGGCACCTATTTCCTTCAGCGTATCTCTTATTTCCTCCCAGTCGCCGCCGTGCAGATACATCATCATTATTGCCCCAATTCCACATTTCTCACCATGCAAACCCTTGCCTGGAGAAATTCTGTCAAGGGCATGGGAAAACATGTGCTCTGCGCCACTTGCAGGGCGGGATGAATTTGCAACACTCATCGCAACTCCAGATACAATCATCGATTTAACCGCAATCCATACTCCTTCTTCTATACCTGGCTTTATAATATTTGCATTCTGAATTACTGATTTTGCAGCAGTCTCTGCAAGAGCGGATGCAAATGAGCTGTAATATTCTCCTTTAACCCTCTCTGCTAATTTCCAGTCAAGTATTGCGGTAAGATTTGATATAACATCAGCACATCCAGAAGCAAGCATGCGATAGGGTGCTTTAGATATTATCGATGTATCAGCAAGGACAGCAATTGGTGAAGAGGCTTCTTTTGACATTGAAGTTCCATTTTCTTTTATCGATGCCATCGGGGATGCAATACCGTCATGGGATGCCGCCGTTGGAACACTTATAAATGGAAGATTACATTTATAGGATGCAAGTTTTGTAACATCTATTACACTTCCTCCCCCAACAGCAACCATAAATTCAATGTCAACTTTTTTCGCAAATCTCTGTATTTTTCTTACCTCACTCATCACCGATTTTTCAACAGATAATATGCTCATTTCATAATTTTTGCTGAGTAAAGAAAAAATTTTATCACCCGCCACTCTTTTTGTTATATCACCAGTCACAATAAGACCCTTTTCCTTGACCCTGACTCTCTCACACAAATCATTTATTTCATCCATTACATCATGTCCAACAACAACTTCGCGAGGAAATTCCATTTGCTTTGATTTGCTAAAAGGCATTAAACTAATATACAACAACTAAAAATATAATTTTTGCTTTTTTACAAGCGATTAAATTAAAAATGTATAATGTATTAACTTCATGATAGAAAAAAACAAAATTGATGAAATTTTAAAAGAATATGATTTAAAAAATATAAGTATATCGGCAATAGCATCTCATTCCGCTTTAGATGTCTTTGATGGTGCAAAAGAAGAAAACTTTAAAACAATAGCAGTTTGTCAGAAAGGAAGGGATAAAACATATAGTATTTATTTTAAGAGAAGGAAAATTGGAAATAGAGAAATTGGCTTTATAGATAATATAATTAATCTCGATAAATTCAGCAATATAATAAATGATGAGAATCAAAAAAGGTTAAGAGAAGAGAATGCTGTTTTTATTCCAAACAGAGCTTTTACTTCTTACTGCAAAATTGATGAAATAGAAAATAATTTTTTTGTTCCTCTTTTTGGCTCAAGAAAAATTTTAAGGATCGAAGAAAGAGAGGAAGAAAAGAATTACTACTGGCTTCTTGAAAAGGCGGGTTTGCCATTCCCAGAAAAAATTGAGGATGCAAAAAACATAGATGAATTATGTATAGTAAAGCTTCATCATGCAGTAAAAAAATTGGAAAGAGGTTTTTTCACATGCTCTTCTTACAAAGAATATATAGAAAAATCTGAAAATCTGATAAAGCAGGGGGTTATAACAAGAGAAGATTTAGAAAAAGCAAGGATAGAGAGATATGTAATAGGGCCAGTATTTAACCTCAATTTCTTCTACTCCCCTTTATTTGAGCAAATTGAATTGCTGGGCATAGACTGGCGGTTTGAAACAAGCCTCGATGGGCATGTGCGCCTGCCGGCGGAGCAGCAGCTGAGCCTGCCTGAAAAGCAGAAAATACCAGAATATACGGTATGCGGGCATAATAGTGCAACCATCCGTGAGTCATTGCTTGAAAAAGCTTTTTTGCTCGGAGAAAAATTTGTTGAAGCTTGCAAGAAGTATTATGGCGGAATAATTGGTCCGTTTTGTTTGCAGACATGTATTGACAAGGATTTGAATTTTTATATATATGATGTGGCGCCACGCATTGGAGGAGGGACAAATATACATATGGCAGTTGGCCATCCCTATGGAAATTCTCTATGGCGAAAGAATATGTCAAGTGGAAGAAGAGTAGCACTTGAAATTAAGATGGCAATTGAAAATGATAAAATTGAAAAAATAGTTACATAAAACTATATTATATTTATCAACTGCACTTCCTCTACAGTAATTTCATTTTTATTTCCCGCATTATCATACGCTGTTGCGGTTATATTATAAACACCTATGCCCCTGCTTATTTCCCATTCATAAGGGCTTTCATATTTTTCCAGTGCCATATTTTCACCCATATAAAACTCAACTTTTTTTACTCCAGAGGTGCTATCATTTGAACTAACAACTATTTTGTAGTCACCTATTATCATTGTATCATGAGGTATTCTTGGTGTTAAAATCTTTTTTCCTCTGAAATAAATATATCCCTCTTCAAAATTTTCAAAAGCAATGTTTGGCTTTGTTTTATCTATTTTTATGGTTATACTTCCTCTTGCTTCGTTATTATTTCCATCGACAGAAACATATTCAATCATATAATATCCATCCTGAGAAATTACATAGGGAATTCCAACATAATCACGCCACTGTTCTCCATTTATTCTATACTTCAATTCTTTCACGCCACTTTCGTTATCATATGCAACCATGGAAAATTTTACATCACTAACATACCATCCCTGCTCTCCTGCCTTTCCATCTATTTTTATCTCTACAAAAGGAGGATTTTTTTCTCCAAGGCATCCAGTTAAAAGCAAAAGCAAAATAAAAGGAATAAAAATGAGTTTTTTCATTACCACCATACCCCATTAAAAGCTTCTAAATCTAAATTTCCCCAGTCATCATAATCATTTTCTCCATGTTTTCCATCGGAATAATCAACCAGCTTGAACACATATCTGTAATTCATGCAACTCTTATAATTTCCATATTCCCAGTATTCCTTCTTCCAAGGAAAGCGAGTATTTTCGTTATCAATTCCCTCAAAATCAAAGAGGCCGAGAGTATGCCCGAGTTCATGCATATAAACACTTGCCATCGCAGTTATATAATCGCTTCCCTGCAATCTTATAGCCCACATCCAATTTCTTACATATTGCCCTCCAACACAATGACTATCGACATAAAACATCCTTCCGCCCGCGGGGCGCCCCTGCCACCCCATCTGGCATATTATAAGGCTGTAATGGAATATCCCTCTTCTCCAGTTATTCGGATCTCCGTTCAGGAAATATTTTAAACGAGCGGCCTGCAGTTCTTCGCCATACATTTTTTCATCAAACGGGATTAAATCGCCCCCTCCTCCCATAAAGCCGTCGTCAAAATGTACAGTTATATTGTGCTTTGCAAATGCATTGCATATCATCTGCATGCTTTCCTTTGGAAGCATATAATCTCTCTGCAATGAATATTTTGCCTTCATCCCATCTACTTCTACAAAAATATCCTTTGCAAAAGGATCGGAGAGCCATTCGCTTGTTAAATATTCTTCATAGTTTGTAAGTCCATCTTTTTCTGGATCAAGATTTTTATGATCATCCCATATAAGGGGACTATAACCATATTTATTTTCCCAGTCGGATGGTATGCCATCTCCATCTAAATCGACATTTCCATAACTCTTGTTTTCATCCAATCCATATTTTTTCTTCTCATATTTAGTGAGTCTGTCCCCGCTTTCATCCCACAAAAATATATCAAACCATATTTCATAATCATTTTCTTCATAGTTTCCATCCTCATAACCAGATGCATGCCCATAGCCATTTGTATCATTTAAAAAATCGTCTCCCTCCCATTCACCACTTTCAACATCAAAAAGCAGATTCAAAGATTTTCCATATAAATACTCTCCTTCATTTTTTGATATATCAAGTGGTTTATCCAAAATTCCTTTTTTCCATAGCTCTATCTGAATTGGTATTTTCCCTGTGCTATTTACCCCTCTCCAAGCTGTTGGCCATTCAAAATATATATCCATACCTTCATAATATTCTTCCCAGAAAATCGAGTTTTCTCCATCTATATATATTTTGAAATATATCTTATTATTTTCCATATTTAGGCTTCTAACCCTTCTTACAAATACAACAATAAGATCATCGTTGCTTGCATCAATGCCTATTTTATTTCCAAAAAAATCTTTTAAATTGGAGTAGGTTGAAGAAAAATGGGTATTAATATTATCTACTTTTTCTCTTGCAACTATTGATGGAAGAATAAGAATAAAACAAACCGCAAGCACTTTCTTATTCATGTAAAATGAAATATTTAATTATATAAGAATTTAACTCAGCTTTATTGCACAGAGTAATCATGTTTATAAGATTAATTGCCCTTACTCCTTTCAGATATTGTTTCCAATCCTGAAAAACATATTCTTTTTAAAATCCTTAAAAAGAGATGAATATGCATTTCCTCAATTACGGCAAAGATAATATTTTTCCATTTAACCCCATTTTCCTTCTTTATTTTATGAGACCCCCTAAAATTTAGAAAAGATTAAATATTCAATTTTTTTTCTAAACGGGGTTGGGATTATCAAAGAGAAAAACGAAATAATCGAAAACCTTCCAGCAGGCATAATCTACATCGATAGAAATGAAAGAATTATATATAAAAATAAATTTTTTTCAACAATAGACGAAAAAGATATATCCAAATTTATAAAAAATGAAGATGGAATATGTAAAATAGGCAAAAGATATTTCTCAATAAAAAAGATTAATGAAAAAAATGGTAAAATATTGCTTGTTGAGGATGCAACTGAAAAAGTAGTTGCTGAAAATGCTTTAAAAAATTCTGAAAAAACTTTCAGAACAATATGTGAAAATTCATTGGTGGGAATTATAATATTAAAGAATAAAAAGCCTGTTTATATTAATAAAAAATTCTCGGAGATTATAGGGTATAAAATAGATAAAATAAAGAAAAATTTCTTTGATTTAATTCACAAGGATGATATAAAAAATTCTGGAAAGTTACAAAGGATGGAGTAAGCACTATAAGATTTTTTGATAAAAATAATAAGATAAGATGGATTGAAATGTGCTGTTGCGAAATAGATTATAAAGGGAAGGCGTATCTTTTGAATGCAATAGATATAACGAAGAAAAAAGAAATGGAAATAAAATTAAAGGAAACAAATGAAAAAATGAGGAAAACTCTTGAAAAAGAGAAAAAATTTTTAGAGGAAATTTCTCACTACTTTTTTAATCCTCTTTGTATTGCAAAAGGTTATCTTGATCTTTCTATTCCACTTGCAGAAGAATCTTTGAAAAGAAAACTTGAAATAACCAAAGAAGCAATTATAAGAGTTGAAAATGTTGTAAAACATATTGTTATGGAAGGAAGGATATATGAATAAAAAATAAAAAATTTTTAATAAAAAATCTGTTTATGGAAGGTGGAAGAAATAAAAACAGTTGAACTTGAAGAAAAAAAGAAGGAGTTAAAGAAAAAGTTAGAAGAGGCAAAAAATTCGAGAGATATTTTAAATAAGAAACTCAGTGAGTTAAGGAGAAAAAAAGAGGAATTAAAGGAGGAATTAACGAAGAAGAAAAAAGAGGCGCTGATGCATAAAAAAATGAGGAATGAAATAAATGAAGAAGTTGCAATAGCTAAAAAAAGAAGAGAGGAGCTAAACAGGGAATATGAGAAAGTAAGGAATAAATTGGAAGAAACTGAAAAAAAATGTTTTACCGATGGAATCTTAATAGAAAATCTTTACAAAAAGAGAGAGGCACTTGAATTCAAACAGATGACCAGACAACTAAAAAGAAGAGAGGAAGAGGAAATTATTGAAAAACTTGCATCCATAAATAAGGAAATAAGGGAGAGAGAGAACATTCTGAAAAACAACCAGGAATTTAAAAAATATTTAGAACTTGAAATAAAAATAAAGGAAGAAAGTGACAAAGAGCACGAAAAAGTGAGGGAGCTGGCGGCGAGGGCGCAGCAGGAGCACGAAAAAATGCTTGAATGCCTTAATAAAGCGCGTGAGATATTGAGGGAAATAAAAAAAATTGAAGAGGAGTATATAATAACAAAAATAAATGCGGACAAGTCTCACAATGAATTCGTCATGTATCTCAACTCGATAAAGGAAATAGAAAGATTGATGGAGGGTAAAAAAGAGGAAGGAAAGAAAAAGAAAATAGATAAAGAAAAAGATGCTCTTATGAAAAAAGCTGAAGAACTTTATGATAAATTCAAAAGGGGAGAAAAGTTATCGACGGAGGATTTATTGCTTTTGCAGAGAGCGGGGCTTATATAGTTATCTTTGCCATGGTTTTTTTTCACAGAGATATTCGCTCCAGAAACATACAAATTTTGATAAATTTCTAAAATCGCATATTTTTATTTCTTTCCTTATATCATTTATATTTTTTCCGAGATTCAACTCATATAAAAAATCTTTAAGAAGAGAAATTGCATCTGTGTATTTTCTTTTTATCTTTACATAAACCTTTCCTTTCATTTCAAAAGGTTCTCCAACCAATAAATTGCTGTTTTTCCATTTTTCAATAAAAATTTTAACATGCTCCTTCTCCTTCAATGGAGGACCCACATGCAACTTTATTTCATCTATAATAACTTTTTTTAACTTTACCGCCACAAAAACTTCATCATTTGCATACCAAACTCTGTCAACAACCTCAAAATCGTAATTTTTCATAAGATTTTCCATACTTTTGGCTGCTTTTTTAAGCTGTGGATAAAGAATGTCATCAACAATTTCGGGTTTTTTAAAACATATCCCAACAAAATTTTTTATCTTTTCCTCCACCTCTTTTCTATCAAGCAATTTTACAGGATTTGGAAAAAAGAATTCAATTTTGGGTTTCTTCAGGAATTCATCCGCCGCCTCGATAAAAAATTCAAGTTTCTCCTTTGAAAGGGCGGCAGCCACATTTCTTGATTCATCAACAGGATCAATAAAATAAGATTTAATATTTTTAGCATTTTTCAATACACCCAAAAAGCTACCGTATTTAAGAATGAGAAGTTCTACGAGATAACCAGAAAAACCTTCTATTTTTGCTTCCGCACCATAACAACCTATACCTTTCAAAAATTGCTTTAATAGCCTAACCTCATTTTTCATTTCTTCTTTTAAATTTTTTTTGATATATTCAGTATGAAAAGGTGTTCTATCAACCGCGCTCATTTTTTTATCGGGGCTTTTTATCCTGTAACAAGGGACAATATCAACCATGTAGCCTTTATAAAATCCTCTTATATAGGGATGCTCCGCATACTGAATTTTCCATTCCTTGAGAATTTCTTTACCAATAGAAATAACTATTTTCTGCATCTCCTCTTTCTTATAATATGTCGGAAAAAGAACGAAAAAATCTATATCAAGAGCACTTTTTAAGTATGTATCTTTTGCAACAGAACCAACAAGCATTGCCTCCGCATCCCCCGGTTTTATCTTTTCTATTGAATCTTTTATTTCTTTTACTATTTTCTCAATTTCTTTTTTCTCTTCCTCACTTGGTGATAATTTTTTTAAAACTTCTTCCAGTATTTTCATAATTTTATCTCCTCTAAATCTGTGTAAATTGGTCCATCCGGCTTTAATATACTACGCTTCAATTTTATTGAATTACAGTTTATTTCTCCAAAATATTTATCCTTATTTTCCTCAATAATTTTTAAAATCTTTTCTTTATTTTCTCCACTTTTCATTCTCGCTATTGTTATATGGGGCTTATAAGAAGAATCTCTTTTTATTCCATATTCTACAAGTTTTTCATCAATATAATTTGCTATTTTTAAGGTTTCTCCATTATCATGAAACCCGAGCCATATAACCCTTATATTTTTAAAATCCGGGAAACATCCCAAACCAACTATTCTGGCTTTAAAGGGCTTTACATCCTTAGTTGCATCGCTCATAACTTTTTTTATCCCATCTTTCATTCTTTCATCTATTTCCCCCAGGAATTTTATCGTAAGATGAATATTAGCTGGCTCAACAAATTTAAGCTTTGCATTTGTTGCTTTTAATTTTTCAAAAATTTTTTCAATTTCTTCATTGAACCCAATATCTATTGCAATAAATGCCCTCATCATGTTAATATCTTTTCAAATATATCTTTTTTACCAAATCAGTATCTCCAAAAGTGAAAATTTAGAAAAAATTATTTCCTGAGGCAAATAGTAAATCTTTAAGGAAATTAAATAGACTTTGTTTTAGTTTTGTAATAAATATTATTAACTTTCATTCCAATAAAAATTCGATATATGAAGATGAAAAAATTTTGAAGGGGATAACATTTTGCTCAATAAGGGGAAGATACCTTGAAAATGGTTGCAAAAGATTGGAAGAAATAACAAAATATAAAATTCCAGATGCTGACACAGTTTATACAAGATTAAGTAAGAAAAATTTTAA
>JACIWB010000029.1 GCA_014361245.1 Thermoplasmatales archaeon
TGAGGAATAATTTTATCAAAATTTTTTCTTATATCATCTTTTTTAAGTATTGGCAAAGAAGAAATATTTTCAAGATTTATTGAATTTATATCAATTCCCCTATATTTTTCCCTGTATAAAGGCACTTCCATTGCATATTTTATTATCTTTTTAAAGCATTTCTGCCTATATTTTTCTATTTTTTCCTCTTTTTCAAATAGCCTATCAATATCTGAAATATAGTATTTTACAACTCTTGCAAGAGTAATCGGGTTGAGGAAAGAATTCATATTTTGGATGTAAATACAAATATAAAAATGTAACTAAGGCAATTTCAAAATATTTATATTTAAATCTGATATAAGGCAACATGATTAAAGCTTATATCCTCATAACTACATATGTAGGAAATCTGAAGGCAGTGCTTGAGGAAATGAGAAAATTAAAGGATATTGAGAGTATTGCGGTTGTTGCTGGTGATTATGATATAATAATAAAGGCAAAGGTTAATACTCTTGAAGAATTGATGGAATTAACAGATAAAATACATGAAATAAAGGGAGTGAAAAGGACTAATACTCAAGTTATAGAGAAAGAGATGGAAGTAGAAACATGAGGATAAGAAGAAGATATCTTTTCTATCTTTTGGCAATTCTATCATCTATTGCTCTTTCATCATCTGCAACTTTTGATAGTATAATTTCTGCAAATTATATAAAGGAGCCATGGGTTTTTTGCCTATCCTTCTTTGTTCTGAGCCTTATATTTACAATCTTAGTTTTACTTTTCCTTTCGCTTCCTTACAAGGATAAAAAAATCGGCTCTTTTCTTGACCCCTCCTTCGATGGCATAAGAATGATAAGAAAGGAGGAGCTGAAATATCATTTAATAGCGGGCTTGGGCAATGCCGGCACTACAATTGGCTATTATTTTATTGTATCGCGCCTTGTTGAGCCATCAATAATTTTATCCTTTTCAGAGCTTGTAATATTGTATCTTTTACTTGTTGAAGCGGTTGCTGAAAACAATGCCCCAACATTTGCTGAGGTTCAATCTGCAATGGTCGTTACTTTTGGTGCAATTCTTGGTTCTCTTTCTTTAAGCGGAAATGTAGATTTAAAGGCACTGCTTATTGTTTTGCTTGTCATAAATCCTACATGGGTAATGTTTTCAATAGGACAGAGAAAGCTGAAAATTTTAAGAATAAATGGAAAGGTAAATGATTCGCTTAACATAAGATTATGGAATCTGATATTCACAACAACTTTTGTTTTTATTGCAATACTTTTTGTTGATAAAAATTTTTTTAGCATGAGCCTGCAGGCAATAAAAAATTCTTTTGAATTTCTTTTAATGGGAGTTATTTCAACCTTCTTTTCAGTGGTTCTTTTCATAAGGGCTATGGGAATTGGAAAGGCGAGCGTAACTCAAGCAATAAGAGCTTCATCTGTTTTCATTTCAATTCCTTTCTTCTATATTGCTGGAAAATTTTTCCCTGTAACAATTCCAACAGACCCGCTCCTTATTATACTTAAAATAATTGCATTGATGCTTGTTATGATAGGTGTTATTTCATTTGCACTAACTGAAGTAAAGGCATATATATTTATAAACATAAAGCCATGCTATTCAATTGCAAAATTATCAGAGAAGATACTTGATATAAAAGGGATTACTGCAGTGGATGTAACTGCTGGAAGCTATGATATAATTGCAAAAGTGAGGACAAGAACTCTTGGTAAGGGATATGAGAGAATTGTGAGGGCTCTTGAAAATATAAAGGGAATAGAGAATTTTAAATGGCAGTCAATATTAAAGGAATGGGAGGAAATATGAAAATAGGAATAATAGGGGGAACTGGCTTCTATGAAATGGAAGGAGAGGAAATAGAAATAGAAACAGAATATGGTAGAGTGTTAGCCTTTATTTTTGAAAAAAATGCGCGAAAAATATTCTTCATTCCAAGGCACGGAAGACAGCACAAGCCAGCGCATGCGGTAAATTATCATGCAAATATTAAGGCAATGAAAAATGCGGGAGTAGAAGCGATAATTGGAATAAGCAATGTTGGCTCAATGAAAAAAGAGATAAAGCCAGGGGAAATTTTTATTCCAAGCGATTTCATTGATTTAAGCGGAAGGAATTCCACTTTTTATAATGAGCAAGCTATTCATATTGATATGAGCAATCCTTTCTGCCCTGTTTTGAGGAAAATAATTGTTGAGGAAGCGGGCAAAAGAGGAAAATACCGTGAGGGAGTTTATATTGTTACAAATGGGCCAAGGCTTGAAACAAAGGCGGAGATAAATTTTTTCAGAAATTTTGCTGATGTTGTAGGTATGACTTTGATGCCAGAAACAGCTCTTGCAAGAGAATTGCAGATATGCTATGCTTCAATTTGCCTTGTCTCAAATTATGCTGCTGGAATGCAGGAAAAGTTAAGCGCAAGAGAGATAAAGGAGATAGTCAATGAAAGAAAGAAATATTTAATTGAAATTGTGGGTGAATGCATTAAAAAAATTCCTGAAAAAAGGAGTTGCAAATGCATGCATGCTTTAGAAGAAGGAAAAATATAACTTTCTTTCCATGAAAGCTTTCTTTTCTAAAGAAAGGTTTCCAAGAAAGGTTTCCTAGCGTGCAACTATATGAATTATATCTCCATCGCTGAGCTCATAATCAGCTCCAACTACTTTTTTTCTTCTTACATCAATTGCTTTTATAAATCCCTCAGCAAGCTCGCTATGAACTTTTCTTGCTAAATCTATAACTTTTGAGCCGTGTGGCAATAAAAATGCATCTGGCAAAACATTTCCATCCTTATCAGTTAATTTATTTTCGTCTTCGACTGGATAAACGGTTATCAGCTTTAATAACTCATATACAGCAACATCAATGCATTTCTGCACACCTGTTGAGCCAAATTTATCAAGAACCCTCTTCTTTATATATTCAAGTCCTTTCTTCTGCAAATCATCAAGCTCTTTTAAAATTTTAAAATCCGCATCTCCTGGCTTGTATTCAATAAATCCGTTTTCACTTGCCTTAACCAGAGCGAGCTCACTTGATGCGGAAGTGGGGATTGCATACTCCCCTTTCAGCTTATTTATAAATTCATCAGGAGCTTTATCTGCTTTATTCAGAGCAAGCAATATTGGCTTTGCCTCCTTTCTTATTGTTGAAGCCAGCAGAAAGAGCTCACTATCGCTCCATGAAGAAGCATCACCTGGCAAATTTATTTTTTTAATTGCCCTCCTTATGTCCTCTTCCTTTATTCCAAGACCTGCAAGCTTCTCAGCAAGTATTTTCTCAATTTTTTCCCCTTCCATACTGCACTTTCTGCTCAAACGCTTCCAGTCACGCCCAATTATTCCCTTTATCCAATAATCTATTTCCTCTTCAAGAAATTTTATATCATTCTCCGGATTATGTTGCCCAATCTGGCAGGCTCTTCCCTCTTCATCTGTTGAGCCAGAAATATCGACAACATGAATTAAGCAAGAAGCTTGTCTTAAGTCATCAAGAAATTTATTTCCGAGGCCTCTGCCTTCATGGGCTTTGGGTACAAGCCCCGCTACATCTATGGCTTCAATTGCCACATATCTTACCCCATCGATGCACTTTGAATTCCTTGGATTGCATTTTAAGTTGTATTCCCTGCAAGGGCATTTTGTTCTTGCATACATTATTCCAACATTTGCGTTTATTGTTGTAAAGGGATAGTCAGCCACTTCAGCATTTGCATAAGTAGCTGCATTGAAAAAAGTTGTTTTTCCAACATTTGGTTTTCCAACTATTCCAATCTGCATTTTTATCTGAAATAGTGCTTTTCCTCTTCTTTCTTTTCCACTTTCTTTTCCTCAACTATGTCAATTGCAATAATTGCCTCCATTGGAATTATCCTTATCATTCCTTTCTTTGAGCCATGGCTTTCATCCATTTTTATGCATATTCCTCCCTCTTCCTTTGATAGATATGAGTAGCCAACAAATATTCCGCTTGTCTGCATTATTTCCTTGCCAGAGCCAACTGAATAAACAATATATTTTGAGCCAACTGTCAGCTCTCTTTCCTCATTCATTTTTATACCTCCTTTCAACAAGCTTTTGTAAATGCTGGACAGTTTCTTCATAATTATTCATTGCAACTTTTATATGAGCTTCAACAAAATTCCATGCCTTTGCAATATTTCCGTATCTTAACTTATATGTTTTCTTTCCATTTTCCTTTCCTTCTTCAAGAATGTCTATGCTTTTAAGCTTGTTTAAATGCCTATAGACGGTTGCTTTTGTTGAATTAAGCGAGAGCATAAGCTCATCTATTGCCCATGCCTTATCTGGATGAATTAAAAAATTTTCAAAAAGTTTGAAAGCTATTGAGTTTTCATCCTCATTCTTTCCAATATACCCAATCATCTTTAAAAAATTTAAAGCAACTTTGCGATAATCATTTTCATTTGTAAGAGGAGATGCCTTTATAATTTTAATTTGAAATTCCATATTTTTAATACAGCATGAATTTATAATATTTTTTGGAAAAAAATTAATAGGCATGCTCATTTATTTTCATGGTTAAATGCGAGTTCTGCCTTAATTTTGATGGAGCAAGATGCATTGAAGCAAGAGGAGTGATGTATAACAAGAAAATAAGCAATCCTTTTGCTGAAATAGCCTGCCCCTATTATTTTGAAAAAGGATTTCTTTTTGCAATTCTTCCTCCTTTTGATGACTATTTCTTTGATATTTTCAGATAAAAGCAATTTGTAATCAAATTGTTAGCAAATTGCGAAAGATTTATATACTTGTTCCGTATATATGTTTGGTGATAAACCATGATAGAAAAAATGAAAAGATGGATAAAAAATAAGGCGGGAGTGAGCCCAATTATAGCCATCATCTTAATGGTGGCTATAACAGTAGTGCTAGCAGCAACAATATACGTATGGGTAAGCGGAATGGGCAAAACAGGAGGAGCAGCACCAAACCTATCTGGAGCAGTAGATAACATAAACGATAAACTCACAATAACAGCCGCAGAAGCAGGAATGAAATGGAAGGACATAAGGGTAACATATGTGGCAGATGAGGAGGTAAATATAACTGTATATTATGCAAATGGAGATATTATTACTCAAAGCCCAGAAAATAATAGCAGCGCCGGACAAATAATATTTACTAATGACATTGCTATACAGGCAGGAGATTATATCAAAGTAGCCGACGGCGGTGAAGAAGGGACAGCTACCTATGTTGATCTTACAATAGTATATATCCCAACAAACACGAATCTTGGGACATGGAGAATATACATCTAGTCCCGCCTTCCTCCTTCCTCTTTATTTATTAGGATCAAGGGGTGAGTTTGCCTCGACTCCCCCTTCCTTTTTTCTTAAATTGGGAAAATATTTATATGTGAATTCACATATATATTTGATGACAAATATAACTCTATCAATTCCAGATGAATTAAAAAAGAAAATGGAAAAATACTCTGAAATTAAATGGAGCCAGATAGCTAGAAAGGCGATAGAGGAAAAGATAAGGGAGTTAGAATTGCTGGATAAATTAACAAAAGATAGCAAATTAACAGAAAAGGATGTGGAAGAGATAGACAGGTTTATAAAGGGAGAGATAGCTAGGAAAGATTTTCAAGGATATGGCAGAAAGAATTTAAAAAATGAATAAATCAAGAAGCTTTCCTTTAAGAATTTTGAAACTCCTTTGCAAAATCAATATCCTTCTTTTATTTCATCCCATTTAAAATGCTCACCTTTTAGTGATTCCTCTTTCAATCTTCTTATTTCCTTTTTTTCTTCCTCTGTGATTTTTTCAGATGGCAAAATAATTTCTTCCAATTCTTCTATCCTCCTCTTTATTTCTTCAAGTTTTTGATTTATTTCTTTTAATTCTTTGATCACATTTCCACTAATCATTACAGTTTAAATATGATCTAATATATAAACCATCTTATTTTGCTATATTTCTTATTCTTTATTTATAAAAGAAGGTTTTCAATTTTTCTGTTGAAAAAATCTTAACTTTAATTTGCCTTTTAAATGCCTTCTCATCGCTCCATATCGCAGCATTTAACGACAATGCTAAAGCAAAATATGGAATATCTTTAAAATGGGGAGCAATTTTCCTTGCTTCATCTAACCACATCTCATAATCTGTTTTTGGAACAGTTTCTATTTTTCTTTTCAGAAGAGATACAACAACCAAAATTTTGGGAATCTTCATTTAATTCCGTGTTTTTGAGCAACTCTCTCTTTTATAAGATCGGAGAGTTCCATTATTTGCTTATCATTTAACTGACTGCTCTCCAATAGTTGATTAGCTAATTTGAATAATAATCTCTCGCTTATTTTTTCTTTTAATGCTTCATATACTATTTTATTTATTTCCTCTTCTTCAAGTTTCTTTATCTCTTCCTCCAACTCCTTAGGGACTTTGATTTTTATTTCCACCATCACACACTAATCTGAAATGTATCTGCCAATTATGGCTTCCTGAAAATTTAAAAAAATTTATAAAATTCTCTTTATTATTTTATTGTCAGAATCAGGGGGTGGCTGCCTCACCACCCCTTCCTTTTTTTAATTTAGGCTTCATTGCTTGCTAATCTTTCCGCCTCCTTGCGGGTTTAAGAATACAAATATTTTTATATAATAAGCAGATATATGGGCGAGAAATATGGAAGGAATAGTAAAAAAATGGATAAATAAAAAGGGATATGGGTTTATAGGCGTAGATGGACAGGATGATGTTTTCGTGCATCATTCCGATGTAAAGAAGGAAGGCTTTGTAGTGCTGAGAGAAGGACAGAAAGTAAAGTTTGAGCTGGTAAATACCAACAAGGGGAAAAGAGCAAAGAATGTTGAACTAGTTGAATGATCCTGTCTGATAGAGAAATAAAAAAATATATTTTGAAGGGCGAAATTGAAATCAATCCATTTGAAGAATTAAATTTAACTCCAAATGGATATGATTTAACCATAGGAGAAATTTATATAGATGGGAAAAGAGAAAAGAAGGCAAGAATAAAGCCCCTTACATGGTTTGCAATATCAACGAGGGAATATATAAAAATAAAAAATTTGACTGCACAGCTATGGCTCCGCTCTTCATATGCAAGAAAAGGAATTTTTGCATCTTTTGGAAAGGTTGATGCAGGATTTGAAGGATGCCTAACTATAAGTTGCTTCAATGCATGCAATGAAATTGAACTAAAAGAAGGAGATAAATTCTGCCAGATTGTATTTGAAAAAATTTCATCCCAGCCAGAAAAGTATTATAATGGAAAATACAAAGGGCACAGGGAAGTAAAAATTTAGCCCTCTCTATTTATTTTTTCTATTAAATGAAGCAGATATTTCCAGAATTTTTCAACACTTGATATGCTAACAACTTCATCAGGGCTATGAGGATGCTCTATCTGTGGGCCAATAGATATTATTTCATTTATTCCTGTTATTTTTCCTATTATACCTGTCTCAAGCCCAGCATGAATTGCCTTCTTCTCTGGCTCTTTTCCATACATTTCAAGGAATGCATCGCTTGCTATCTTCAAAAGTTTTGATTCGAGATTTGGCTTCCATCCAGGATATTTGCTTCCCTCCTCCACCCTTGCGCTTGCGAGCTCCGCTATGCATCTTATGCTCTGCATTAGGGCATCGAGTGCTGAATCAATCGAGCTTCTCGAACTCATAACTATTTTAAGCTCGTTATCGCTTCTCACAGTTGCAAGATTTGTTGATGTTTCTACGAGTCCTTTCACTTCTTGGCTCATCGCAATAACTCCATGAGGCAGGGCAAGAATTAAATTCAAAACTTTCCTGCTTTCCCTTTCATCAAGAATTCTGCTAAGCTTGCATTTCTCAATGCTTATTTCCATGCCCTTTTCCTGAGGATATTCATTCATGAATATTTTTTTCATTTCCTCCACTTTCTTCTGAATTTCTTCAATGCTTTTATCAATGCTTATTTCAGCAAATGCTTCCCTTGGAATTGCATTGTGTTTGTCTCCTCCTTCAATTTTGCTTATCCTTGCATCAAGCTCATATAATATCCTTGCAAGCAGTTTTATTGAATTTGCTCTTCCCTTATCTATTTCAATTCCTGAATGCCCTCCTTTAAGTCCTTTAACAGTAATTCTTATCCCTTCCATTTCCTTGCTTAAGTATTTAAGTGGCAGGGTTATGGTTGAATTTCCTCCACCCGCACATCCAATATAAATAACTCCAAAATCCTCACTATCAAGATTTATTAAATATTTCCCTTTTATAAATCCCTCCTTAAGGCTGAATGCTCCAGTTAATCCAGTTTCTTCATCAACAGTAAAAAGAAATTCAAGAGGCAAATTTTTTTCCATCAGTGCAAGGCATATAGCGATGCCTATCCCATTGTCTGCTCCAAGAGTTGTTCCTCTTGCCCTCACATAGTCGCCATCTATATAAGGCTTTATTTCATCCTTTGAAAAATCATGAACAACATCCTTATTTTTTTCGCAAACCATATCCATGTGGCACTGAAATGTTATTATAGCATTTCCATTCCTCGCTACAACATTTCCCGCCTCATCTCTTGCTACTTCATATCCAAACTTTCTTGCAACCTCGCATATATAATTTGCAATCCTCTCCTCATGCTTCGAGCAATGAGGAATTTTGCATATCTCTTCAAAATATTTCCACACCTCTTTTGGCTCAATATTTTCGAGCATAGAGTAATAAAAAAACAAGTATAAATCTATTACCTAAAAACATCAATCGCATACAAACTACCCGTCAGAAGATAAAAATCATAAATTTTTCCATGCTCGCCAGCAATCACTGAGCCAGCGGGCGGGCAACCAAGATAGAAGTAGGAAAGGGGGTCAGCAACAAGCCAGTAGCCAAATTCATCCTCAAAAACAGCATAGCTAAGATTTGCTGAATAATATGCATCAATGCAATCAAGAATGCTCAAATTCTTTCCTATATAAATTGCTGAAAAAGCATGATTATCTGTTAAATATATTCTTGCTGTTCCTCCTATTGCCTCAACCATCGCTGAAATCAGCATTGCAAATTCCTCGCAATCTCCCCCGCTATAAATTGCATAACTTGGCTTATTCCATTCATCCCCCTCCTCTTTCTTATATTCGACATTTTCATAAACCCAGTCAAAAATTGAGCATATCTTTGCAATATTATATGATGAACCATATTGAGATGTTATTTCATTTGCTTTTAATTTAATAAATGGGTCAAAAGGATTGACAAGCTCGTTTATTTTATCAAAATATTTGTAATAATTTTTATAGAATTTGTAATCTCTTTTGCTTTCAAGCTTTTTTACTTCAATATCCTTTTCTTCCTTTAAATACCTCAGCCCGTAGTCATGCCATTTTCCATCCACTCCCGCCATAAAATATATACCCAGTTTGTAGCTATAATTTCCTTCCTCTGGAGCATAAAATGAAAAAAAGAAGGAGGCATTTTCCCCCTGCAAAATTTCTTTTCCATGCTTGTGCTTCATTGCTTGTTCGCTGTCATTTATTTTTATTGCAAAACCATAAACAAAAAGTTTGCTCTGGCCAGTATTTTTAATATATATTTTTAAAGCGCACCTGCTGAAAGCATAGGCATCGGAAATTTTCCAGATAACTTCATAACTTGCTGAATATGATAAAAAAGAATTTTCCTCAGGCTTTTCTTCAAAATTTACAAAATAGGGCAAAGGGGCTACTAAATCCTCTTCCTTAAATCCCTCTCTCTCAAAATTCAAAAAAATACATCCAGCCAGCAAAAAAACAGAAATCACCACAATTAATCGCATCTAAAAAATAAAAAGGGGAAGAGATTAGCTCACACCCAGCACAAATGGGCCGAGCACGAAGCCGCTTGCTGTCTTTCCTGCTCCTCCAGCATTTACCCTAATTGTTGTCTTTCCAAAGCCAAGTACAAGGCCACTGCTTATTGTTGTGCTTGCTCCTGGTGCAAGTGTTGGTATTGTTCCTTCTGCATGCTTTCCTAATATGATTAGTCCTCCTTCTAAATCAATGCTCCATGCAACATTCTCTGCTGGAATTGTTCCCGCATTGCTAACTGTTGCTGTAACTCCAAATCCACCAGATATGCTATCAACATTTATTACTGCTGCTGGTTTTGGAGCAAAGTAAATGTCTTTCTTTCCATTTCTTGTATCTGTCCATACTATACCCAAGTCATTCATATCAACTGTTCCTGGCTCCATTGCAACTGTTCCATCAACATCATTGATTTTCTTCTCCTCTCCAAATGTTAATCCGCCATCCTCTGACTCAACGAGGTATAGATTTCCATCCCTTACATATGCGATTGATATCTTATTTCCACTTACCCACACCGCTGGATATTTCTCATCCATCAATGGTTTTCCAACTGTTGTAAATTGCCATTCATATGGCTGATACTCTGGCTGGGTTGGAGTTGTAATCGCACATATAATATTCC
This sequence comes from Thermoplasmatales archaeon, assembly GCA_014361245.1. Lineage (NCBI taxonomy): Archaea > Methanobacteriati > Thermoplasmatota > Thermoplasmata > Thermoplasmatales > Thermoplasmatales archaeon. The sequence goes on from JACIWB010000029.1 coordinate 10,451, forward strand.
AATCTCCATATATGTTGTCATTGTTCATATAAACTACTACAATTTTGTCGCTTGCAGAAACATCTGGATCTGTTCCCTCACCAATTATTCCCTGCCATGGCCATACTTCAACATCAGCGTATTTATCCATTCCTGACGGTCCTCCTCCAGAAGTTGTGAGCAATGGATCAACAGATGCAACTGTTGTCTTATGTATTATTTCATATTTCTTTGTATCCTCATTATAGTGCTCTATTACAAAGGTTATTCTATTTGTTCCTGTTGCCATCTCTGGCTTATATGCGGGAGCAGTTTTTGTCACTGATTGAGCATCATAGTAGAAGCCAGCTGCCCAGCCAGAATGCAAGTCACCTGGCTGATAAATTTCATCTGTTGCTTTATCGTGATAGGAATAAAGCAGTTCGAGACCTCTTGATATTCCTGATGTTTCGGCAATAGCAAGATATAAGAACCATTCTGCAACAACCCCAGCCGCACATTCCTCATAATCAGATGCCCCTATTCCCGAAACTCCCCACCATGTAGCGCTTGTTGCGGTTGCAATATCTCCTGGTATCCATGCATGTTCCATGTTATACATCTCCGCCATTGGATCCGCCATTGCAAGGAAGAATTCGTCCGCTGTTGGAGAATATTTTATATCAGGACTTTGTAGCAATCCAGAGCCAGATGGAAATTCAGCAGAATTAAATAGAAATGCTGCGTCCCATGTATTTCCGTTATCCTGTGAATATACAACCTGTACTCCCTGTTCCATTGAGCTTATTTCTTTTTCATATGCAACTACAAGTGTTGAACCCTTCCTTGTTATTTTTGGATGCATATCATCCGCATCTGGATTATCTGAAGAGATAAGAATGTTTCCTGTCGTGCCCACTGTTGGCAAAGATTTATGTATTGCCTTTATTTCTTTATATATTGCTCTTGTATCTGCTACATTCTTTTCCTTCGATGTTGCGCTAAACATTGGTGCAAAAGCTGTAGCAATCAGTGTCGCCATCACTATTCCCGCCAATATCATTATTTTTTTTCCTTTCATTTTTCAGCCTCCAAATAATAATACAGAAGTATTTTAAATAATTATCGGTTGTCGTAAAGATGATAGTAAAAATAAAAGTTATCCCAAATGCTGGCAAAAATGAAGTTATTAAGGAAGGAGAAATTTTAAAAGTTAAGGTTTCATCTCCTCCAAGCAAAGGAAAGGCAAATAAAGAAGTTATTGAATTGCTTGCAAATTTCTTTGAAGTAAAGAAAAACTGCATAAGAATAATAAAGGGAGAAAAATCGAGAGAGAAAATAATTGAAATTTTATAGCATCGGCATCTTTATCCCAAATTTTTTTGCCATCTCTATTGCCCTTTCATAGCCAGCATCTGCATGGCGCACAATTCCAAGGCCAGGGTCTGTTTTAAAAACTCTTTTTATCCTTTCATCTGTCTCCTTGCTACCATCACATATAACAACCATTCCCGCATGAGTTGATAGTCCAATTCCAACGCCTCCTCCATTATGAATTGCAACATTGTCAGCTCCAGCAGCGCAGTTAAGCAGAGCGTTCAGCAGTGGCCAGTCAGCAATCGCATCGCTTCCATCCTTCATTTTTTCCGTTTCCCTGTTAGGAGATGCAACACTCCCCGCATCAAGGTGGTCTCGACTTATTCCAATTGGCCCAATAACTTCCTCTCTTACAAGTTTATTAATTTCAAGAGCAAACTTATCTCTTTCTCCATATCCAAGCCAGCATACACGTGATGGCAAACCCTCCCATGGAAGATTTTCCTCCGCTTTCTTAATCCAATTAACAAGTATTTCATTTTCTGGAAACATTTTCATAACAACCTCATCAGTCACAATTATATCATTTTCATCGCCTGTAAGAGAAATCCACCTAAAGGGCCCGCGCCCTTCGCAAAACATCGGGCGAATATATTCAACAACAAATCCTGGATAGCTGAAAGCATCCTTTAAACCCGCTTCATATGCCTGCCCCCTTAGATTGTTTCCATAATCAAATACAATTGAGCCATTTCTCTTGAAATCAATCATTGCCTTGCAGTGCTCAGCCATTGAGCGCATTGCAAGCTCTACATATTTTTTAGGATTTTCCTTCCTTAACTCAAAAGCTTCCTGCAGGTTATCACCATAATAACCTTTTGGGACATATCCATTTAAAGCATCATGGGCAGAAGTTTGATCTGTAACCACATCTGGCTTTATCCCTCGCCTCACCAGTTCTGGATGCACATCCGCACAGTTTCCCAGCAATGCAACGGAAATTGCCTCCTTCTCCTCTTTCGCATTTTTAACAATCTCAATCGCCTCATCAACATCATCCGTTTTAACATCGCAATATCCCGCCTTTATCCTCCTGGCAATCCTGCTCTCATCACACTCCACAACCAGAGCAACGCCCCCATTCATTTTTATCGCAAGGGGCTGTGCCCCTCCCATCCCGCCGAGCCCGCCAGTAAGAACAAATTTTCCTGCAAGTGTGCCATTGAAATGCTTCTTTGCGCATGCTGAAAATGTCTCATAAGTTCCCTGAATTATTCCCTGTGTGCCGATGTAGCACCAGGAGCCTGCTGTCATCTGTCCGTACATTATCAAGCCAAGCTGCTCAAGCTCGTAAAATTTCTCCCAGTTGCTCCATTTTGGCACAAGGTTTGAATTTGCTATAAGCACGATTGGGCTCTCTTTTCTTGTTTTAAAAATTGCCACTGGCTTGCCAGATTGAACAAGCAGTGTTTCATCTTCTTCAATTTCCTTCAAACTTTCAACAATTTTATGATAGCATTCCCAGTTTCTTGCTACTTTTCCCGAGCCACCATAAACAATTAGCTTATCTGGCAGTTCAGCATTTTCAAGATTGTTTTCAAGCATTCGAAGAATTCCTTCCTGTCTCCATCCTTTGCATCTTAAAGTTTTTCCACGCTGAGCTTTTATTTGCATAAAAATAAAAAAGAAATTATATAAAAAGCTTATACCAAATTTATGATGAATACATCCTTCTTATCCATTGCCTCATTTCCAATAACTTTTATTTCATGCTTTCCTATTGAAAACTCATTCCAGAGCCATTCATATGGTTTTTCATCATCCAAATATCTTAATTCATCATCAATGTAAAATTCAACCTCATCTATATTTTCAGATGAATTTACTTCAATCGTTATTTTTCCAATAATGATTGTTTTTTCCGCCTTTATTATTTCTCTATCAAAAATGTAAATTGCATTTCCTGGTTTTTCTATCCTCACATAGAATGTTTCATTTTTATAATATTTCCTTAAAACTTTTTCTGCTGGCTTTTTATAGGGAGTATAGCTATCATCATTTTCCCCTCCCCTCAGCTCCGGCCACCACATCCACCAGTAGAAACCAAAAAACCATTCTTCATACCAAAATTTTGAAAATGCTGCCTCATAGCAATCCGCCTGCTCCTGCAAATCTATCTCACCCGCTTGCCACCAATTCCATGGCTCTATATTGCAACCATCTATGCTTCTGTATCCGATTTCAGTGAATATAATGGGTTTTTCAAAAGCATCTTTTGTCATTATTATTTCTCCCTTCCATTTATCCCACGCAAGCATCAGCTCATCTATGCTTGGGTTATTTTTATCAGTAAGAGGGAAATATGCATCTATACCAATAAAATCAAGATAATCCCAGAATTTAACATTCTTATATTCATCCCAGTTAGAAGCATATGTTAGCGGGCCAGAGAAGTTTTCTCTAACAGCTTCTATAATATCAAGCCATTCATTCCTGGTTGTAGTTTTTACCAACTCGCAACCAATGCATAACTCCTCAACATTATTTCTTTCTGCTAAATCTGCATAATGGCGTATAAATTCTTTATAACTTTTGAACCAGCTTCTCCAATCTCTATTGCTATAAAATTCAATTTCTCCTCTCCATTTCCCATTATACAAATCAATATGGGGCTTCAGCATCACCTTCATTCCAAGAGAATGAGCTAAATTAATTGCATAAACAATTGAATCATCGCTCGGCGTGGCATCTTTATCAGGAGCTATTTTTGTTGAATGCTCATTTTCCTGATACCATGTTACAATCAATGAAAGCCATTCAGTGCCTGTTGCTCTCAAATTATTAAGCGAAACGATTGCCTCATCTGTTGAGTAGCTGTTATTCCACCAGCCAGCGAAAGAAAAACCTTTCTGGAGAGAAATATTGAAGTATCCAAAGGGAGGAGTTGTTGTTAGTTTTGAAAGCGAGCGGCGGGAGCAATAAGGAATTAAACCATTTTCATATGATTTTTTATAAGCATCTTTTGAATAGTGAAATGCATATTCGCAGTTAAAAACTGGCTTCTCATTTATTCTGTAGGTGTTTATATATTTTAAATAATAGTTTGTCAGCTCCTCCTCATTTTTTATATCATATCCATCCCTATCATACCAGTCATCTGTAGCAACGCCATCATACCATATCGCTTCCTGTGCAAAGCCATCTATAATTTTAAACAATTCACTGTGCTCGCATAGCTCGATTCCATTTTGTTGAATAATTATAAAATCTGGATTTCTAGCCCTTGCATAATTTTTTATTTCCTCCATGAATTTCAGCATTTCAAGAGTTGCATTTACTCCCTTACGGCTTGCTCTTTTTATAACATCTTCATTTCTAAATGCCTCAACCCAGTCAAGATATACCCCATCAAACCCATCATTTATTATTTCCTCCAAACTACTGTTATAATCCCTTCCTTCTTCGCTATAATTAACTCCATATATTATTATATCCTTCCATTCTTTCCTCCAATATTCCACAAGATAGCAATCCTCCCATCCATCTGGGTCTGGACCAATTATGAAATCTGGAAAATTATTCCCCCATTTCCAGTACCATCTCCAGTTTTCTGCTTCGCCTATGCTTAAATATGCTATAACAATTTTTCTGTGAAATCCATCATTTGCAAAAGATGATTTCAATTTTTTTACCATTCCTTTTGTATCAAAATATTTATTATCGGATGACCAATCTGTTCTTGTTGGCTCAACAACAAGCATATCATATCTACTTCTTGCAAGTTTTTCAACAGCTTGCTCTTCTTCTATACCCTGTATTTGATAAGCCCAATATCTAACACTGTCTAAATCAATTCTTAAATCATTTTTTCCTTTGCTTGAATAAAGATTAAAATTTGCAATCAAAATAAATGCCAACAAAATGCTTACTATTTTCATTATTTTAAATAGAGCAACGATTTTATATACTTTTTCATTTTCTCCCGTGAAATGCACAAAATGCAAAAATGAAGCAATAATATTCATAAGATACAATGGGACATATCTCTGCGAGAGGCATTTTATTGAATTTTTTGAGAAGAGGGTTAAAAAGGAAATAAGGAAGCAAGGCCTGCCAGAAGGAAAAATTGCGGTTGCTTTATCTGGTGGAAAGGATAGCAGCACAGCTTGCTATATCATTTGGAAAATAATTGGCAAACATAGAAATAGGGAGTTGCATGCAATAAGTGTTGATGAAGGAATAAAGGGCTATAGAGATAGAACAGTAAAAATTGCAAAAAAATTATGCAATGAATTGAGCATACCTCACCATATAATTTCGTTTAAGGATGAAATTGGCTTTACTCTTGATGAAATAAGCAAAAAACGCGGCGAGCAAGCAGAATGCACATATTGCGGTGTTTTCAGGAGATATTGCCTAAATAAAAAAGCTCTTGAAATAGATGCAAAGGTTATTGCAATGGGGCATAATTTAGATGATGTATCTCAAACAATACTGATGAATTTTGTAAGAAATGATATGGAAAGAATGGCAAGGATGGCTCCTCATAAAAAAGTCCAACCTGGCTATGTCCCAAGAATTCTGCCCCTCATAGAAATTCCAGAAAAAGAAACAACTTTATACGCCCTCCTAAACGGACTTGAGATAAGCGAGGACGAATGCCCATATGCAGTGAGAGCAATGAGAGGAACTTATCGCGAAATTATAATGAACTTGGAAGCAAGGCACCCAGGCACAAGGCACAGCATATTAAAAAGTTATTATGAAATTGAACCATTCTTAGCAAAAAAGTATAAGCCAGCGAAACTTAAAAAATGCAAAGTATGTTCAATGCCATCTTCACAGGAAATTTGCATGGTATGCCAGCTAAAAGAAAAATTAAAGAAAAAAATTTAAAGTAAAAGGGAAGAGGGTTTGGAATTCATTATAAATACGCTTATTCTTTCTTCTGCTTGCTGTCCAGTGGTATCGTAGGCAATTACTTTTATTTCATGCGTCCCTATTGCTCTTTCGTCCCATGTCCATGAATATGGCTCGCTTGTATCTGTGAATTTAAGTGCTCCATCTATGTAGAATTCTACTTTTGCAATACCTATGCTTGAGCTTGCAGTTGCCTCAACTGTTATTCCTCCAATTATTATTGGCATTGGCAGTGGGATTATTTCCCTATCAAAGATATACAAGGCATTTCTTGGTTTAATTATGCTTACTGTTGGTGGGCTTGGCATTCCTATTGTAAATGTTCCATCTGAAGTATCGCTTGCAACATTTCCTGCATTATCCTTTGCAACTACTTTAACCATGTAATTGCTTCCATATGGTAAGCCAGCTACATTCCAGTTATATGAGCCAGTGTTTGCAACATTGCTTGCTATAACATTCCATGTTAATCCAGCATCATCGCTGTATAGCAAATCAATTCCTGCAATGCCAATGTTATCGCTTGCTGTCCATCTTATTGTTATTGTTCCTCCTAAAACCTCGCCACCATTTGGATATATAACTTTTGCTGTTGGGCTTGTCTTATCTATCTTGAATGATGTTGATTTTGGTGTTTCAATTAAACCAGCGTTGCTTATTGAGTAGTATTCTATAACATGATTTCCTTCTCCGCTATATGTAAATGTTCCAGTGTATGCTTGCCATGCTCCTCCATCTATGCGATAGTATGTTGCCTTTACTCCACATATGTATGCATTTGCTTTAAGTGTAATCTGCACATCGCTCTTATACCATCCATTGTCTCCAGGCAAGCCAGATATTATGCATTCTGTTAATGGCGCTGAAGTTGCTATTCCAAAACTGCATGATTTAGTTGCTTCAACATTTCCTGCAACATCAACTGAATAATACTCAACTGTATACAATCCTTCTGCTGAAACACTAACTGGGCCAGTGTATGTTTGCCATGCTCCTCCATTTATTCTATATCTTGTATATGCAACTCCCTGCTCATCTGTTGCAGATAAATAGATTGTAACTGGCCCAACATACCATCCATTCTCTCCAAGTGGGCCAAGGCAATTGCATGTTGTAACTGGTGCTGTTGATATTTCAACATTAACAACAATGCTATTTATTGTTTCAGTATTTCCTAAGTTATCCACACTATAGTAATAAATTGTATGCACTCCTTCAGTTGGAACTGTGAATGGGCCAGTGTATTCATTTGCTGGTAAAGCATCAATGTAATAATATATCTTATATACTCCACATGTGCATAATCCTCCATCCTCTGCTGTTAATGTTATTGGTGTAGATGTAGTTATCCAGTGATTTGTTCCATCATAATAATAAGGTGTTCCAAATTCAAGGGTTGTAGTTGGAGGAGTATTATCGACATAATGGGTTTGATTATGCACTTCTTCAATTGTTCCCGCCTTATCCTCGCTATAATATTCAAGATAATGCAAGCATTCGCCTGTTAAAGTGAATGGTCCGGAGTATTCAGTCCAATCGCTCCATTCACCGTTATACCATATTCTATAATATGTTGCCTTTACTCCACTCTCTCCATCTGTTGCTGTCAGCGTTATTTGTGTAGATGAAGTTAAATAATCTCCATATGAAGGTGTGCCTACTTCTTTTGTTGTTGTTGGTGGAATGCTTCCTGTTGCCGTCTCCCACCATGGATGGAAATCAACATAATCGGTTACTTCATTTCCTTCTCCATCTGGATTTAATGTTGGATGATATGGTCCGCTTGCATATCCCCAGTAGTTATAGCGGGCATCTACAGTATAATATATATAGTCTGTTCCATCATAATATGGGTCAGAAACAGCACCATACCAACGATTATTGCATATAGTGTTGTAATTGACATGTATGTTATCGTTTGGAACTATTTGCACTCCATAAAAGTTATCATGGATGTAATTATATTCTATCAAAACTGTACTGTTCTTGCAGTTATAACTTGGACCATAATATCTCCATATATCTACAATAATTCCTGCGGAACTCCAGGCAGCATCATCTGTATTATCATGATTATATATCTCATTCCCTCTGATTGTGCTAACGCAAGGATAGTTTATTCCCTCAATTTCTATTCCATAGTTAACATAGTTGGGGTTGGTATATACTTGCCCTATTAATGTGCTGTTAAATACATTTAAGGTAGTCCCTTCTCTTACATATATTCCTATTCTTCCATAATCTACTATCGTACAGTTTTCTATTGTCAATGTGGAATTGAGTGTGGCACGCACAGCAAGTGCATACATATCATTGATAGTGTTGTGGTCAATATTACAATCCTTTATCATACCGCTTGAATTCTCATATAAAATACCAAAATCTCTTAGATTTGGTCCGCTACCTGTTCCTACTATGTTAAACCCTATTATATTCACATCCTGTGAATTATTTACAAATATTATATTATCCGCCCACACTGCAGATGCCATATCCCAAACCGTTTGGACGCCAGTTATAGTTGGTGTGCTTCCTGCCTGTATTGTTAAACCATTGAATCCTTCTATAACGAGTGCTTCATTGTATGTCCCATCATGAACAATTATTGTATCTCCATCACTTGCTGCATCTATTGCATCTTGAATGGTTCCTGTTGGATTGACATGATATGTTCTCGGAGTTATTTGGAATTCGTCTCCAAGCCACGGACTGTAGTCAACATTGTCGCTGATAGTGTCTCCTGTGCCTCCCGGATTGGATGAATGAGTGGGTCCGCTTGCATATCCCCAGTAGTTATAGCGGGCATCTACAGTATAATATATATAGTCTGTTCCATCATAATATGGGTCAGAAACAGCACCATACCAACGATTATTGCATATAGTGTTGTAATT